>JBKHJU010000038.1:0-9072 GCA_046537985.1 Longimicrobiales bacterium | reverse complement strand
GTGCTGGTCGGACCCCGAGAGGAGCTCCGGATCCGATGCCGGGGAGCCCGGGACCTGGTGGGCCGCCGGCCCCACGAACAGCAGGATGGCGACGAAGCCGCTTCCCGGGAACCTCCGGGACCGGGGTGACCCCACGGTATCGAGGAAGCGGGCGACCCCCCGGAATCCTGGGAATCGCAGCGATCGGAGGCAGGAAGGCGCGAGACGCCGCATGGGGCTCAGCTCCACCCCTCCCGCTCCGCCAGGGTGGTGACGTGGGCCAGGTGATGGCGGCCGTGCCACGCGTAGAGCTGGAGGTTGGTGTCCAGACTCACCTCGCCGATCTCGGGATGCCGGAACACCCGGCTCCACTGCTCATCGTTCAGCGTGCGGAGGAGCAGGGTCCACCGATGGTGCACGGCGTCCAGGATGTCCAGGGAGATCTCCACGGGCTCCGTCCGGGCGTCGGGAAGCTCGGCCCACGCCGTCTGATCGTAGGGCTTGATGGTCGGTCGCTCCTCGGTCAGCGCCAGCTTGAAGCGGACGTAGGCGTTCACGTGGCTGTCGGCAACGTGGTGAACGACCTGGCGGACGGTCCATCCGTCGGGGCGGTAGGGGGCGTCGAGCTGATCGGGGGCGAAGTCGGTGACGGACCTCCTCAATCGGACCGGCAGCGCAGCGATCTCGTCGATGAGCCCGGTGCGCTCGTGGGGGCTGACGTCCTCTCTGCGGGCGAAGCGCCCCACCGGGTAGCGGAGCATCTCCAGATCCTTTTCGGTCATGACGTGATCTCCAGGTCGTGGAGGAGGCCGTCTTCCAGGCTGTAGATCCAGCCGTGGACGTCGAGGGTGGCACCGGAGCTCCACGCGGCCCGAACCACCGCGCTCTGCCGCACGTGCTCCACCTGGGCCCGGACGTTGAGCTCGCAAAGGCGTCTCCAGCGGGCTTCGTCCGAGAGACCTTCGATCTCCTCCGCGTGACGGTCCCTCACCTCCCGCACGTGCTCCAGCCAACGATCCAGGTGACCGCCGAGCGGGGATCCCAGGACCGCCTGGACACCCCCGCAACCGTAGTGGCCGCAGACGATTACGTGCTCAACGCCCAGGCTCTTCACCGCGTACTCGAGGACGCTCATGGCATTGTCGTCGTCCGGGGCGACCACGTTGGCGACGTTTCGGTGGACGAAGAGCTCGCCGGGCTCGAGACCGACGACCTCGTTTGCCGGGACGCGGCTGTCGGAGCAGCCGAACCAGAGGAATGGAGGCGACTGCCCTCGGCTCAGCCGCGCGAAGAATTCGGGATCTTCCCGGGTGCGCTCCGCGGCCCGGGATCGGTTGTTCTCGAAGAGTCGGGTGAGCGTCTTCACCATACGGTTCACCTCTACGATGGTCACCTCTACGACGGAAATGCCCTCTGGAGCGGGACGGGGTCCATCCACGTGAAGACTCGGCAAGCCGACGGCCTCCAGCAAGGCGACGCGATCCCCGTCGGAGATCGTCGTCTGGGATCGTTCCGGGCCCGCCTCGACTCTGCGACGGGGGATCCTCCGCCGGATCGAGCGCACTGCCCCGTCCGGGCATCCTCCCTAACCGAGGACGACCCTTCCCACGGGGGTGTCGAGGTGGGCCGAGATCGCCGGCTCGGGGCCCGGATGGAGCACGACCCGGGGGCGGAGGGTGTCGAGAAAGGGGCGGATTCGATCCGGCTCCGGGTGACGGAGGCGGAGCTCCCCGAGGCGGCATGCGTGGTCCAGGGACTCCGCCGGGTGGGGCGAGCGACCCCAGTCGATGAGGAAGGGCAGGGCCCCACCGTCCCGCGCCGCCTCGGGATCCGTCAGGCGCCACCGGACGACGGAGCCGTCCGACGTCTCCCGGCTCCCCTCCATCACGGGTCCGGGATCGAAGCCGACGGACCGGGCGGCACGGACGGCCGTCTCCAGGGGAGTGGCCCGAGCGGCCCAGGTGGCGAGGCACGGAGAGGCGAGGGCGTCGATCCCGAACGGACGGGTCGTCGCATCCTCTCCGGATCCGTCCCCGGATTCCCCGGTACCCTGGGGCCCATCGTCCGGGCCGATGATCTCCAGGTAGGCCGTCGGACCGAGACCTACCAGGGCGTTTCGGGTCCTCCACCGCCGATGCCGTCCGCTCGGCACGGCCTCGACGCCGAGGCGGGCCCGGATGGTGTCGATTCCGGCGTCCAGGCTCGGAGCGGCGTAGACGAGATGGTCGACCGCCAGGACCGGCCCCCCGGACCCGTCGGTGCCCCCGGTCATTCGTCGGAGAAGCGGACGGAGCATTCCCGGACCTCGCCGAGGAAGAGCGATGCGACGATGGAGACCACGGCCGGGATGAGCTGGAGCCCCAGGGTCCTTCGGCGGTGGGCCGGTCCCGGCACACGGCCGAAGCGCGACGGAGGCCCGACCATCAAGGATGAGCTTCGCCCGGCCCGTCGGGAGGGGCGGGGATCGGGCCGTCCCCGAGCTCGAATCTCGACCACCGGGAGCGACCGGCGCTCAGCACAGGGACCGGCCCGTGGGATCGAGCTCCAGGGGCATGTTCTCGACGGCAGCCGTATCACCCCGCTGGAGAAGGGAGCGCCGCCGGGTCTCCACGACGCGGCGCTGCTGGAAGCACCGAGCGTCGATACCCCGGACCAGCCGATCGACCTCCTCTCCGTAGCTTTCGGCGTCCCAGGACGTGGCCCACACCGAGTGCATGGTCCGGAAGCGGTGCAGGAATCCCTCCGCTTCGGGGGTCGGCTCCCATCCCCGGAGGACCGTCTCGCCGGTCCGGCCCAGGCCTCGCCCGAGGTGAGATCCGGTGAGGGGCTCGGAGAGGATCACGGAAGCGTTGAAGGAATCGGCGTCGTCGCACGTCCGGGATTCGGGGACGCAGAGCACGACGGCCGTGATGACGTAGTGGGCCCGAGCGTCGGACGCGGCCACCTCGACTCCCGCCAGGTCGCCGATGGCCGATCGGAACCGATCCTCGATCAGGCCTCCCGTGGACTCGCTGATCTCCAGCTCGACCAGGACGGTCTGGGCCGCGCCCGCGTCGGGAGCGAGGGCCAAGAGGAAGAGGAAGACGACGAGGGAGGGAAGCGGGGCGGCCACGGGCGAAGCGAGGGGTCGTCGATTCACGGGTCGTGCGAGGTCGGGGAATTTGTGGTAACCTGCTCGATGTGGGCCTTTCCAGACAAGCGTCCGTCTTGCCCCGAGCGGCGGGAGCAGGTCAGCTTGGGGAATGATCTGGTCGGTGCAGCTCACGCCCTGGGCACTTCCCTCCCTCCTGGCAGTGCTCATCGCTCTCCGGGATCTCGACCTCCTCTGGCCCGTCCGGAGGGAGCAGGGTGCGTGGCCCCTCCTCTCCCTGACGGTGACCAGTGGGTTCTGGGCCGTCTTCCACCTGGCGGTCGTCGCCAGCGCCTCGGAAGAGCTGAAAACCCTCTTCTTCCGGCTGGAATACGTGCCGGCGGCCCTGGCTCCCGTGGCGTGGGCCTGGTTCGCCCTCGTTCTATCACGTCGACGGAAGGACCTCTTCTCCCCTCCCATGTTCGCTCTCGCCGCCGCGTCCCTCGTCACCCTGTGGATGGCGGTGAATCCGGACGGGGCAGGCCCGCTGCTGGGAGATCGAATCACCCTGCAAGACCGCGGCGGCGTCTACGGGCTCGTCATGAGCCACGGCATCTGGCACTGGGTGCATCTGGGAGTCCGGGGAGCCGCCGTCCTCGGAGCCACGGCATTCCTGGGGGTGCACGTGGCTCGGGTCGGAGCCAGCGGGCTGCGGGTGATCACCCTGGCGTCCGCGGCCGGGCTCGCCATCCTACCGACGGCCGGACACACGCTCCTCACCCCCGGGAGTGCCTGGACCGATCTCGCCCCCCTGGGCTTCGTACTGGCGGCCTCGCTTCTGCGCTGGGGGCTCCTCCGGGACCGGCTGACGGGTCTCGGCCCGGTGGCCCGGGCGGTGGTCATGGAGGAGTTGCGGGATCCGGTGGTGGTGCTGGACGGAAAGGGTCGGATCGTGGACGTGAATCGAGCGGCGGAGGAAGTGCTGGACTTCGAAGTCTACGGTGATGTCCCCGTGGAGCTGGGAACCTTCTGGGCCGGCTCGAGACGGAGCGGAGGGGCCGCGCCGAGCCGGGTGAGCCTGGAAGTCTCCGGGGACGGGGAGCCGAAGGAGCGGACGTTCGAGGTGACGGCCGCGTATCTGGAGGGGAGGGGCTCCGACGGGAGGATGGCCATGGTCCTGAGGGACGTGACCGCCCGGGACCGGATGGAGAAGGAGCTCCGGGAGGCCCGTGACCAGGCCGAACAGGCGAATCGGCGTCTGGAACACGCCAATGAGCAGCTCGAAGAACTCGCCAACACCGATTCCCTGACCGGCCTCGCGAATCGCCGGCGCTTCATGGAGAAGCTCGACGCCGAGATCGAGCGGGCCGACCGTTACGGGCGAGACCTGGCCATCGTTCTGGCGGATCTCGACCACTTCAAGGAGGTCAACGACAACTGGGGGCACCTGGTGGGAGACGACGTGCTCCGGGCCACGGCCCGGGCTCTCCAGTCGGTGTGCCGGGAGGTGGACCTGGCCGGTCGCCTGGGAGGCGAGGAGATGGCCCTGATCCTACCGGAGACCGGCCGGGAGGGCGCGTGGAGCGTGGCGGAGCGCCTCCGCCGGCGCATCGAGGACCTTCGGCACGAGGCGCCCGGCGGGGAGACTTTCGAGGTGACGGCGAGCGTGGGCGTGGCGTGGCTCGACGACGAGGTGCGGACGCGGGAGGACCTGCTCCGGGCGGCGGACCGGGCCCTCTATCGGGCCAAGGAGCGGGGACGGAACCAGGTGGTCGTGAAGAGGCGCGGGGTTCTGGAGGATGAAGCTCCGCCTCGGGGTTGAGCCGACCCACGAGGTCCGGGCTCCACGCCCTCGAGCCCGGTGGTCTTCCGGGGTTCGGGCGCTCAGCTCTTCACCTTCGACCCGCCCGGACGGGCCGCGCGGCTCTCGTCGGCGACGGCTCAGGGTCCACGGTGGGGAACGAGGAGGTCGCTCAATAGCCGATCTCCTCGAGGGCGTCGCCCACGACCTCGGTCCAGATCTCGTAGCCGTCGTCGGTCATGTGGAGCCCGTCCTGGACGAAGAGCTCGGGGACGGGCTCACCGTCGGAGCCCAGCATGGGAGTGGCCACGTCCACGTAGTGGAGGTTGTCGCTGTTCTCGGTGAATGCCCGGATCAGCTCGTTCGCCTCGACCATCTCCGGCCAGAGCGACCACCGGGCCAGGCTCGGCTTGATGGAGACGAAGAGGATCTCCGCGTCCGGCAGCTCCGAGAGCACCAGGGAGGTGAACTGGAGGAAGTCCTCGTGCACCTGCTGCGGGGGCTTGTCGGCGCCGATGTCGTTGTCGCCGGCGTAGAAGACTACGACGTCCGGTGCGTGGCGGATCACGGTCTCGCCCACGTAGTGGTTCACGTCGGAGGTGTGGGATCCGCCGAATCCTCGATTGATCACCGCTCGCTGCGGGAACCACTCGGCCGTGTCCCAGAACCGGATGCTCGAGCTGCCCACGAAGAGGACGGCGTCGGCCGGAGCGGTGTTCTTCGCGTCCCAGTCGGTGAAGCTCTCGATGGCTTCGGCGAACCGCTCCGGTTCGGGGTCGGCGACCTGGGCCTCGAGGGATCCGGTGGCTCCGAGATGGGCCGCGGACGAGGACACGACGAGGACGGAGAGCAGCACGGCTCCGATCCTGCCCGCGATCGCGAAGGTGCCGACGATGGAGGCTCCTCGGTAGGTCGTCGCTCCCGGGTCGACCGCGAGCCGGACCTTCTGGAGACGGTCCTGGTGGCTCCGGTCCTCCTGGACGGGCTCCTTCTGGAAGCGCTCCTTCACGTCGGTCATGTCAGCTCACTCCGGGATCGATTCGCGTCGGTCTCCCGCCCGGCGTCGGGGGGCGGGGAAGCCGGAACCACGGCATGGGCCGATCATAGGCATAAGGAGGACCTTACACCAGAAGCCCGTCTCCCGAGCTGGAGAGGTCGAAGAGGGGCCTGGGATAGGGCTCGAAGAAGTGTTTGGCGTCGAGGTATTCGCGATCGAGGCGGACGGCCCAGGAGCGGAGCACGGCCAGGAGGGCCGGGAGGGTGGTGCGCCCGCGGCGGAACTCTTGCAGGAGCTCCAGGAAGTATGCGCGCTCCTCGCGGTCCAGGCCCTCGGACACCTGCCCGAAGACGTGTTGCAGGGCGTTCACGGTGTGCCCGGTCCGGGGGGGATCTCGCAGGGCCTCTCCCAGGGTCCGACGGTACTCCTCGACGAGCTCGGACAGGCTTCGGCTCCCGGGGTTGGCCACGATTCGCTCCAGGCGGGCCCGAACGTCCGGACCCAGGGTCACGAGGAGGAACTCATACGACGCGTGGTACCGGACGAGCTTCGACATCCCTCCCGGCGCCTCCACCCGTCGAAGCCGGGCCAGGGCCCAGAGGTGAGTGAGGAATTGGTGACGCAGACGGGGATTCGTGAGGCGTCTCTCGTCCTCCTTCGCCGCCCACGGGTAGGCCTCGAGGACGGCCCGGGCGAAGAGGCCGGGCCCCCGACCGATGGGTCCTCCCTCGCCTCCGGCCCGGTACATCTTGCTGTCCCGGAAAGCGCAGGACGGTGACTTCGACTTCAGGATGAAGCCGTCCACGCCCTCCAGGGTCCTGGTGTAGGCCGAGGCGAAGCCGGTCATGGCTGCGGTCAGGTCCCGGCCGGTGGAGGGCTGAACCAGGCGTAGCTGGCGAGAAGTCTCGTCCTGGGGCTTCCCGGAGGCGCCGGCGCCCTCGTCACGCTCCACCTCGATCCGGATGGGATCCCGCGGCACGCCGAGGCCGATCTCCACTTCCGGACACACCTGAATGAAGTCCACGTGATTCCGGAGGGCCTCCACGAAGCGGCTCTTCAGAACCCGTCCGTTGTAGCGGACGGCGGCAAAGCCGAGGCACTGGCTCACCACGACCCGGGGGCGGACGGGTTCGGAAGCTCCGTCGTTCCAGCTCTCCGGTCCCTGGTCCGGGGCGTCGTCGTCGACCGTCGGCGTGGCCGGGCCCCCGGACGAGCTCATGCCCCCAGCCTCCGGGCCAGGTCGAGGAAGTCCTCCGCCGTGTGATCGAACTCGGGCTCGGGGGTCGTGTCCACCTCTCGATCCGGTCCGTACTCCAGGGGCCGGGGGACCCAGGCCGTTCGGAACCCCACTCCGGCTGCGGCCCGGAGGTCTCCCTCGTGGGCGGCCACCATCAGGATCCGATCGGCCGGGAGGTCCAGGAGATCGGCGGCCGAGCGGTAGACCTCGGGGGGAGCCGCGGGCGAGCCCGCGTTCCTGGAGTCGGGACCGTCGGACCGTCCCGGGGGGGATGGATCGCGTCGGGTTGCGTCCACCGCTCACCGCCCGTCGGTGACTGCCGAACCCTCCCACGAGACCGGTCCCTCGGTCAGGGTCTCGTAGGTCCACCGAATGAAGCGCTCGGTGCCCACGTTGGGCTCGGGAAATCCCCGAAGGGGCTCGGAGGCAATGATGTCGTCGAGGGAGTCGCCGGCGTCGATCCCCTCCTGGATCCGGTCCCTGATCGTGGTGAGCATCTGCCCGTACTCCAGGAGGTCCGTCCGGGTGGAGAGGTCGCCGTGGCCCGGAATGACGACCGTGTCGTCGCCGATGAGCCCGGCGATGCGGTAGATGGCCGCGATCATCCCCTGGATGCTCCCGCCATTGGGCTTGTCGATGAAGGGAATCCCGTAGCGGACGAAGACGTCGCCGGCGTGGATCACGTCCGATCCCCGGAAGTAGACGATGGCGTCGCCGTTGGTGTGGGCGTTGGAGACGTGAAAGATGTCCACGTCCTCGCCGTTCAGGTGCATGCTCATGGTCTGCTGGAAGGAGATCTTGGGCAGACCCTCCAGCTCATACGCCTCCTGTCGCCGGTCGCCCACGGTGACGTACTGGTCGGTCATCATTCGGCGACGGCTGTTCTCGTGGGCGATGATCAGCGCCCCCGCCCGCCCGAAGTTCTCGTTCCCGTCGCTGTGGTCGTAGTGCCAGTGGGTGTTGATGACGAATTCCACGTCCTCGTCGGTGAGCTCGCTGATGGCCTCCTGGATCCTGTCCGTGAGGGGCGCGTACTGGTCGTCCACGAGGAAGGCGCCGTCGTCGCCGATGGAGAGGCCGATGTTTCCCCCGGCGCCCCGCAGCATGTAGATGGACTCGGTGATCCGGGTGGTGCGGATCTCCACGTCGGCGAAGTCCTGGGCCGAGACGATGCCCGGGAGGATCATCGAGGCGGCGACGAGGACCTGCGTCGCGAGAACGGCGATGGCCGGGAGCGCCGTGAGGCTCGCTCGGCCGATCGACTCGACGAGGCCGATCGGATTCACGAGGGCGATCGGACTCGGGGGGAGGGCGAGAGTCCGGGGCACGCTGGAGGTGGCGGGCTCCGCCTCGCACGGAGAGCGGCGGGGACCACGCACGGGGATCGGACGAGTCATGAAGGTCTCCTCGGAGGTTGAGATGCCGTGGGCCGGAGGTCGCTCTCCATTCCGCCGGTCCCGATCTTCTCGGGACCGGTGGAGCACACCCTCCGGAACATCCGGCTAAGTCTGGCCAGCGGACGGGCGTCGCGCTAGCAGGCTTGCATCGGGCGATGCGAGGGGCTGGGGGAGCGCGCTCGGAGTCCACTGACGGCACGGATGGTTGCCGGGAGCACATCCTGTCCCGTACCGTTTCGGGAGATCTGCTCGATTCCGTCTTCCCTTTGGAGCCTCGAAGAGTGCCCATGCGCCCCGACCTCCTCTCGAAACGTTCCTCCCGGTCTCCCCGAGGTCCCGCTGTGCCGGGCGAGCGTACACCGGTCCGGCGGGTTTCCGTCCGTTTCGTCCTGATCCTGCTCGCCTCCCTCGCGTCCCTATCCGCCGCCGTCTCCGGTGCCGTTGCCGACCCGTCCCCTCTCTCGGCCCAGTCCCGGGCCCAGGCCGAACCCGGAGCCGAGTCGGGCGTCGATCCCCGGGGGATCCTCCCCTGGGAGACGGAGTTCGCGAGCCACCGGGAGCACATGGTGGAGATGCGGGACGGGGTGAAGC
>JBKHJU010000037.1:0-9234 GCA_046537985.1 Longimicrobiales bacterium | reverse complement strand
AGCAGGGAGATGGTCGACGTAAGGGCGGCCAGGGCGACGAGGAGGTAGAACGCCGGTCCCAGCACGCCTCCGAAGGGGACGACCTCGTAGAAGAGACGGGGCAGGGAAATGAAGAGCATGCCCACCGTCGAAGGGGCGACCTCCTGATCCATGCCGGGCACCGTGAAGATCACGGCGAACATGATGACCGTCGCCGCCAGGGCGATGAGGGTGTCCAGGACCACGATGAGAGCCGACGCATTCACCACCGACTGCCGCTGCCCCAGGTAGGAGCCGTACGTGATCATGGCCCCCATCCCCAGGGAGAGGGTGAAGAAGGAGTGCCCCAGGGCCTCGAGGACCCCGTCCAATCCCAGCTCGTCGAAGCTGGGCCGGAAGATGAATGAGACGGCCTCACCGGCTCCCTCCATCGTGAGCGCGCTGAAGAGGAGGAGGAGGAGGATCCCGAAGAGGATGGGGAGGAAGAGCCGGGCCACCCGCTCGATTCCCTGATGGATTCCGAAGTACACCACGCCCACGGTGGCCACCATGAAGGTCAGGGAGAGGCCGATCTGCGTGGGACCGTGGCCCGCCTGGACGTTGAAGGCCTCCGCCGCCGGAAAGCCGGCGGGAAATCCGGTCAGGCTCCATCCCATGGTCTGGGCGAAGTAGTAGAGGGACCACCCCGCCACCACCGTATAGTAGCTCAGGATCGTGAAGCCGGCGAGAACGCCCCACGCACCCACCAGACCCCAGAGGGGACCCACCGCCTCCTTCAATGCCCCCACCGGGCTCTTCTGGGTGTGTCGCCCGATGAGCACCTCCGCCATCATGATGGGAAGACCCACGGCCGCGATGCAGATCAGGTAGACCAGAACGAAGGCGCCGCCGTCGTTCTCCCACGTGATGAAGGGGAACTTCCACAGGTTTCCGAGTCCGATGGCGCTGCCGGCGGCAGCCAGCACGAACCCGACGGTCGAACCCCATTGATCGCGGGGCTGCTCCATGAAGGGGACTCCGGTCGATGAGTGTGGTGCGAATCGCGAACGAGATCCTCGAGCGGGCACGAGCCACGGCGGCTCCCGCACGCTAGGACGGGCTCCGAAGTTGCGGCAATAGAGGGGAGGGTCGCATGCAACGTCAAGACGATCTCCGCCGAATCGGGAGCCCGCGGCGCGCCGCGACGGAAGGGACGACGGCCGAGGCGGCGGACGCATGACGAGCGCCACCCGCTTCAGCCCCGACCGACGCCTCTTCCCCTTTCGCTCCCGCTGGTTCGAGAGCTCGATGGGAAGCCTCCACTACGTGGACGAGGGCACGGGGCAGCCCCTTCTCCTCCTCCACGGAAACCCCACCTGGTCGTTCCTCTACCGGGGGATCGTGATCCGGCTGAAAAAGCGCTTTCGGTGCATCGCCGTGGACTATCCCGGCTTCGGGCTCTCGGCCCATCCCGGCACCGATCGTTACGGCTATACCCCCGAAGAGCACGCGGGCGTGGTCGGGGAGCTCGTGGACGGCCTGGCCCTCGCCGATCTGACGGTGGTGGGCCAGGACTGGGGCGGGCCCATCGGGCTCCGGGTCGCCGCCGACCGGCGGTCGCGAATCCGGGCTCTGGTCATGGGCAACACCTGGTTCTGGCCCCTGGATCCCACGGACGTCCGGGACCTTCCACTGTGGTTGTTCGGCCAGGGCCTTTCGACGGAATTCGGCCGGCGGCTGATCCTGGAGCGAAACCTCTTCGTGGAACGGATCCTACCCCTGGGGCTGAAGCACGAAGTCGCCCAGAAGGTTCTGGATCACTACGAGGGTCCCCTCGAGTCGACGGCGCTGCGCACCGGCGTGGCCGAGCTCCCCCGACAGCTCCTGGATTCGGAGGAATGGCTGGCCGAGCTGGCCGAAGCCGTTCCGGCGATCCTGGGCGACAAGCCCCTCCTCCTGACGTGGGGAATGGAGGATCCGGCCTTTCGACCCTCCCTCATGGACCGCTTCCGGAGCGTCTTCGCCTCGGTGCGGACCGTCCCCCTGGACGCCCGACACTACATCCAGGAAGACGCACCCGGGGAGATGGCGTCGGCCATCCGGGACTTCCTGGAGAACGCTCCGACCAACGGCTGATTCCCTCCGGTGGCCATTCCCTCGGGCAGCCGGCGGTCGGTCAACCGTTGGTTGCGAGTCCGAGCCCCGGTCCGGGATCAGCCCCGCGACCCACCCTCTTCGTCGGGTCGGTAGAGAATGACCCGGACCCGCTCCAGCGTGATGAGGCCCCCGCCGATGAGCTCGTCCAGCTCGGGGAGCACCTCCTCGATCTTCTCCTCGGTCTCCACGACCTCCACGACGATGGGAAGGTCCAGGGAGAGACGGAGAATCCGGTCGGTATGGACCCGGGCGCTGGCTCCGAAGCCGGATATCGCCCGTAGGACGGTGGCGCCGGCGAAGCCCCGCTCCCGGAGGGTGAGGAGGATGGCCTCGTGGAGGGGCTTCCCCTCGTGGGGTCCGGCGGAAGCACGATCCGCCTCTCCGATGAAGATCCGCATGAGGGTCCGCTCACCTTCGAAGCGCCGGGTCACGGTCACGGCCCCCGGGCCGGGCTCAGGAGCTGGGCCACGGCGAAGCCGGCGAGGACGAAGAGGATGCCCGTGATCAGGCTGCCCAGGGCGTAGGTGGCGGCCCGGGCCCAGGCGCCCTCCTGCAGGAGGGCGACCGTCTCGTAGCTGTAGGTGCTGAAGGTGGTGAATGCCCCGAGGAAGCCCACGGTGAGGGCCGCCCGCAGCTCCGGCGTCACAGTCGTGAATTCCAGGTACCGGATCGAGAACCCCAGGAGGAAGGACCCGGCTACGTTGACGAAGAGGGTGCCCCAGGGGAGGAGGGTGCCGGCCACGGTGTGGACCCACCCGGAGATTCCGTAGCGGGCCACGGCGCCGAGGGCGCCGCCGAGGGCGACGTAGAGGATGACGGGCATAGAGAGGAGTGGGCGCTGCTGGACTCGAACCAGCGACCTCTACGATGTGAGCGTAGCGCTCTACCGACTGAGCTAAGCGCCCGGATTCGTCCGGACCTTCGGCGGGACGCGGCACCGGCCCGTGGCCGGGCGGGTCCCAGATGAAAAATCCGGGCCGCTGGCCCGGATCTCCGTGGAATCCCGAGTACCCCCACGGGGAATCGAACCCCGGTCTCCTGGCTGAGAACCAGGTATCCTAGGCCACTAGACGATGGGGGCGCAGTGGTCCCTCCGATTCGGAGGACCGGAAAGATAGAAGAGGTGGGAGACCGGTTCAACCCCTGTTCTCGCCTCGCGTCTCCGGGATATCCGACGGATCATTCTTCCTCCTCCTCGCGCAGGAAATCCACGACCGCCCGGAAAGTGTCCTGGTGGTCCAGGAGACCGGGATGGGTGGGGCAGCAGATCTCCAGATTTCGGGTATTCCCGGCCTCGGGGAGGAGGGCACTCTCCCCGGGAATCACCCGGAGGTCAAGGGGAGTCTGTACGGCGAGGGCCTCCACGGAGCCCGGAACGACGTCCCCCGCGTTCAGGGAGTCCAGGAACGGGCTACCGGGCTGCATCTCGTCGCCGCCCTCCCCCCATGCGAGCCAGGCCGCGACGGTGCCCCGGTGGGGGGTCGCGAGGAACACGACCTTTCGGACCCCCGTGGAATCCCGGTCCTCACTCACCCTCTTCAGGTAGTGCCGCACCGCGAGCCCTCCCATGGAATGGGCCACGACATCCACGACGGACGACCCCGTCATGCGTCGGAGGCCCCGGGCGGCGGCCGCCACTTCTTCGGCGTGCTCCCGGCTGCTCCCCACCGGGTCCGCGAAGTCGACGGCTCTGACCGAACCCAGGGGCCACCCCGCCTCCACGAAGCTGGACTGGAGAGGCTCCAGCTCCTCGGCTCCGTCCATCCATCCGGGCACGAGGAGAACGGGAACCGGGTCTTCTACCGGATCCTGCGCCGCTCGAGGCGCCACGACCGGGTCCGGTACGACGTCCGGCTCCCCGGTCGAGTCCTGCTGGGCGCCGAGGTGGAATCCCGGCATCTGGCTCGACCAGAGGAGGAGGACTCCCACCGCCGCCCTCAGCGCCTTGCCCGGGAGTCCCGTCCTCGAGAATCCTGTCATCACCTTCGGGCCACTCCCCCCTCGACGACGGCCCGCACCGCGTCCCCGAGGACGGCCACCGCCGCCTCCATCTGTTTTTCGGTCAGCATCACGGGGGGAGTCAGCTCCACGACCTCGCTCGCGTCCCCCGCCGCAAGGACGATAACTCCTTCGGCCAGCGCCCGTGCGGCGACCTCGGCGCCGAGACCGGGACCCGTCCGGGCGCCGAGACCGGATCTCGCGTCCGCACTCAGCTCGATCCCCACCATGAGCCCCCGACCCCGGATCTCCACCACGCCATCCACTCCGGACAGTCGGGACTCCAGCGTCTCTCGAAGCGTGCGCCCCAGCTCCGTCGCGCGTTCCGCGACGTCGTCCGTCTCCAGGATCTCGAGAAACGCGAGGCCCGCGGCACAGGTGGCGGGATGGCCGAGGAAGGTGCTCGTGTGGAGGGCCTCTCCCTCCGAGTCGGGCCACGCGTCCATGACGGTGGCCGGCCCCGAGCAGGCGCTGAGGGGAAAACCTCCTCCCAGCGCCTTGCCCAGGCACACCAGGTCCGGCCGGAGATCCTCGGCCTCGGACGCGAGGAAGGCCCCCGTTCGTCCCAACCCCGTAAAGATCTCGTCGGCCACGAGGAGGGCTCCGTGGTGCCGTGCCAGGTCCCCGAGCTCCGCCAGGAATCCTTCGGGGGGGATCCGGATGCCACCCCGTCCCTGGATCGGCTCCACCACCACCGCCCCGATGGCATCCCCGTTCGGGGCCCCACCTCTCAGGAGGCGGTCCGCCCGCTCGAGGACCTCCCCGGCATCGACGGATGCTCCCGGCCCGGGCGCACCTTCGTCCCCGGAGGCCGTCGCTGCTCCGACCGGGGCGTCCGCTGTGCCCCGTACGGCTCCCGACGCCCCCCTCCGTGACGGAAACGGCAGCACGACCGAGCCTCCATAGAGGCGCTCCCGGAAGGGATCCCGGAAATCCGGTCGGGTCGTGGCGGCCAGGGCTCCCATGGTGAGTCCGTGATACCCGCCCCGGAAGCTGAGGATGCCGGGCCGCCCGGTAGCCAGGAAGGAGGTCTTCATGGCGATCTCAACGGCCTCGGCCCCGCTGGTGGCCAGTACGGTCCGGGAGTCGGGCCAGGGAAGCCGCTCGTTGAGCCGTTCCAGCAGCTCCACCTTGATGGCCGGCGGGTGGACGTCGCCCATTCCGTGGACCAGCCGCTCCATCTGGCGGGAAACCGCCTCGGCGATCCGCGGTTCTCCGTGTCCGAGCAGGGCCACGCCGAAGGCGCCGGTGAGGTCCACGAAGACGTTCCCGTCGGCGTCCCGCACGTTCGCGCCCCCGGCATCCGTCCAGAATACGGGGAAGTCGTCGGTCAGGTAGGTGACGTTCCGGGATTCGACCTCCCGGAGCCGGGCCGCCAGGGACCGGGACCCCGGACCCGGGACCTCCGTCCGGAGCTCCGGGAGCCTTCGGCCGAGCCTCCCGCCGCCGGACGGACGGGCGTCGGCCCCTTCGGCTTCCGACCGTCCTTCGCCGAGCTCCCCCCCGGTCATGGGCTCCGAGTTCCTCGCGCTCCCGCCTACTCTCCGTCGCCCTCCAGCACCGGTTCGGCCACCATTCCCATGGCGTGGAATCCCTTGTCCACGTACAGGGTCGTTCCGGTGATCCCGGCGCCCAGGGGAGAGCAGAGGAAGGCGGCGGCGTTGCCCACGTCCTCGGCGGTGTTGGAGGGGGGGAGGGCGGCGTTCTCGTCGTAGTACTCCACCATGTGGTCGATCTTGCCGATGGCCCGAGCAGCCCGGCTGGCAAGGGGGCCGGCACTGATGGTGTTCACCCGGATGCCCCACCGGCGGCCGGCCTCGTAGGCCAGGGTGCGCGTGTCGGCTTCCAGGGCGGCCTTGGCCGAGCTCATGCCGCCCCCATACCCCGGGATGACCCGCTCGGCCGCCAGATACGAGAGGGAGATCACGGCGCCGTCGGACGCCATCAGGGACCCGAAGCGCTTGACCATGCTCACCAGGGAGTAGGCGCTGGTGCCGACCGCGGCCAGGTAACCCTCCCGGCTCGTGTCCACGAGGGGACGCTGGACCTCGGGACCATTGGCCAGGGAATGGACGAGCACGTCGATGGACGACGCCCCGTGCTCGTCCCGGACCCGATCCGCCACCTCCTGGATCGTAAAGGCCTCCAGGTCCTTGTACCGCTTGCTCTCCGCCACGTCCTCGGGGACGTCGTCGGGAGTGTCGTACGCGGCGTCGAAGGGGTAGACGGCCTCGAGCTCCAGCTCACCTCCTCCAGGAAGGGAGAGGTCGAGCTTGCCCCGCTCCAGGCTCATCCGGAAGATCCGAAGCGCCGGCGGCCACGTTCCCACGCAAACCGACGCCCCGGCCGCGGCCAGCGCCTTCACGATGGCCCACCCGTACCCCTGGTCGTCCGCCACACCGGCGACGAAGGCCCGCTTTCCATCGAGATCGATTCCCAGCATCGGCATCTCCGTTCGATTTCCTTCGACGAGAACCGCGAGTCCCGCGACCTCGCTTCCGAAACGCTCCGGTCGCTCCCCGACACCCCGCCCGCTCGACGCGGTTACCGCCTCGGTCCAGGGTCACCTCCTCAGTCTAAAGGAAGACCCGGAATCCCGCCTACCCACCCACCTGCCTAAAGGAACACCCAGAATCCCGCTCCGACGTAGGAGGCGAGAAGCACCGCCCCCTCCCATCGACGGATCTCCCGGCTTCCCAGGGCGATGAAAAGGATCAGAAACGAGACCGCTACGACCGCCGGCAGCTCGACCCGCAGAACGGTGGGGGATACGTCGATGGGAGCGATGGCCGACGTGACGCCCAGCACGGCAGCCACGTTGAAGATGTTCGAGCCGATGATGTTGCCCACGGCGATGTCGGACTCCTTCCGGACCGTGGCCACCAGGGAGGTGGCGAGCTCCGGGAGAGACGTGCCGATCGCCACCACCGTAAGGCCGATCACGAGCTCCGAGACTCCCAGATCCAGGGCGATCTGCCGAGCGTTCGTCACGACCAGGTGTCCGCCGAAGACGACCGCCGCCGCTCCGACCACCAGAAGTCCGAAGTCCCCGACGGGTGTAGCTCCGGAGCCGTCATCCCGTTCCGGCTCGTCGGAGAGCTCTTCGTACTCTTCCAGAACGATCTCCTCTTCTTCGGCCGTCCACCCGATGAAGACGAGGTACAGGGTGAGGACGGCCAGGAGTATGGCGCCGTCGAACCGGCCCAGACGCAGATCGAGGATCAAGGGAAAGACGAGGAGGGTCACCACGAGCATGATGGGCACCTCCCGCGCCACCACCCTGCCGGCGAGCTTGAACGGTGAGAGGACGGCGGCGAGTCCCAGGATCAAGCCGAGATTGGCCAGGTTCGAGCCCAGGACGTTTCCCATGGCCAGATCACCGCCCTCATCCAAAGCCGCCAGCACGCACACGACCATCTCCGGAGCCGAGGTCCCCAGGGAGACGACGGTGAGGCCCACGACGATGGGGCTGATACCCAGGCTGTCGGCCAGGCGGGCGGCGCCCTTCACGAGCCACTCGGCTCCCAGGTAGAGGAACCCGGCGCCGATGGCGACGAGGAGGGAGGGGAGGGCCATCAACCCCCCCGGCCGGTGGGGTTCGACGGGTCGGCCGGTGCCCGCTCCCGCGGCCGCTCCTCGATGGCTTCATCACCCGAACGGTCTCCGATCTCGATTCCAGATTCGGACATCCGTCGCACGAACTCCTCCTCGTCCAGGACGTCGATCCCGAGCTCCCGGGCCTTCTCCAGCTTCGCTCCCGCACCGGGCCCGGCCACCACGTAGTCCGTGGCCGAGCTCACCGCGGAGGTGGCCCGCCCACCGAAGCGCTCCACCATCTCCCTGGCCTGGATCCGGGTCAGGCCCTCGAGACTGCCGGTAAAGACCCAGGTCGTGCCCTCCAGCGGGCGCTTCTCGGGCCGATCGGGGGCCACGAAGCCCATGCCCCGCTCGAGGATCGCGTCGATGTGCGCCGCGTTCCGGTCGTCGTGGAGGAACGTGGTGATCTGCTCCGACATCTTCGGCCCCACGCCGGGGACCTCTTCCAGGTCCTCCCGGTCGGCGGCCCGCAGGGCGGCCAGGCTTCCGAAGTGTCGCGCCAGGTCCCGGGCCACGGACTGGCCCACCTCGGGGATCCCCAGTCCGAAGATGAAGCGGTCGAGCTCCACCCGCTTCGCTGCGCGGATGGCGGCCACGAGATTCCTGGCCGACTTCTCGGCGAAGCCCTCCAGCCCCACCAGATCGGCGGGCTCGAGGTCGAACAGGTGCGCAAGCTCCTCGACCCGGCCCCGCTCCACGAGAAGCGCCGCCGTCTCCTCGCCGAGGCCCTCGATATCCAGCGCGCCCCGGGATCCGAAGTGCACGATCCGGCCCTTGAGCTGCGCCGGACAGCCGAAGCGATTCGGACAGACCGTAAACGGGCCCTGCTCCACGAGCTCGGATCCGCACGCCGGGCAGGTGTCGGGCATCCGAAAGGACGCGGGCCGGTCTCGTCCCTCCTCATTCAGTCGCTCCACGACCTGGGGAATGACGTCGCCGGCCCTCTGGATCCGAACCAGATCTCCCTCCCGGATGTCCTTCCGCTGGACCTCCTCCCGATTGTGAAGGGAGGCTCGAGAGACCGTCACCCCGCCCACATCCACGGGAAGGAGGAGGGCGACCGGCGTAAGGATCCCGGTCCGACCCACGGAAACGGCGATTCGCTCCACGCGGGTGACCTCCTTCCGGGGCTCGAACTTGATGGCCAGCGCCCACCGGGGATGCCGGCTCGTGACCCCCATCCGCTCCCGAGCCGTCAGGTCGTCGAGCTTCACCACCACCCCGTCGATCTCGTAGTTCAGATCGTCCCTGGCGTCGCGGAAGGACCGGTGATACACCAGCACCTCCTCCACCGACCCGGTGAGCTCCACCCGATCCGGGATCACCAATCCCCAGTCCCGAAGGGCCTCGACTCCCTCGGAATCCGTGACGAAGTCGAATCCCTCCGCCGCCAGGATGTCGTAGGCCACGAGGTGAAGGGGGCGCTTCGCCGTGATCCGGGAATCGAGCTGTCGCAGGGCTCCGGCTGCGGCATTCCTGGGGTTGGCGAAGGGCTCGAGTCCCTCTTCGACGAGGCTCTCGTTC
>JBKHJU010000036.1:0-9348 GCA_046537985.1 Longimicrobiales bacterium | reverse complement strand
CTGTTCTTTCCGGACTGGCCTCCTCCAGGCCCGGAATCGCCTTCCCGCTCCCCCCGCTCTCGATCATCCGAGCGGGCCGGGCGCCCCGTCCAGCCATGGCTCGTCCCGGCTGCGTTCCTTACCTTTCGCCGGAGCGCTGTGGCCCGCCCCCTTCGGCCCCGGCGCTCGAGCCCGAACGTCTCGCCGAGGCCGGGCTCCGGAGCGCGATGTTTCACCCGACCCCACACGAGGTACAGAGGCAAATGAGCCGTTCCCTGAACAAGGTCATGCTCATCGGCAACCTGGGATCCGATCCCGAGATCCGCTCCACGAGCTCGGGAACCATGGTCGCCAAGGTCTCCCTTGCCACCAACCGGACCTTTCAGGATCGGACCGGGCAACAGCAGGAGCGGACCGAGTGGCACCGCCTCACCTTCTTCGGCAAGCTGGCCGAGATCGTCGAGCAGTACGTAACGAAGGGAGATCGCCTCTACGCGGAGGGCCGCCTGGAGTACTCCCAGACCCAGGACGAACAGGGGGGAACCCGCTACTGGACCGACATCGTGGTGACGGACATGGTCATGCTCGGCTCGGCAGGCCCCGCGCCGGGAGGAAGCGTCGGGGGTGCCGGGGGCGGTGGGAAAGCCCGAGCCCCTTCGTCGGCCTCCCGGAAGCCTCCCCCCTCGGACCCGGAAGACGACCTCCCCTTCTGAAGGACAGCCCTTCGGTGGCATCCATCCCCTTCCCTGCGGGGAGATCTCGCCGTGCCACCGCCCGGGCCCGCTGTCGGCGTCGGCCGCCCGAACACACCGGCTGAATGTCGGTGGAGCTCGTCCTCCGTCTCCTGAGCGCGATCCTTCTCGTGGGGGCGAACGCCTTCTTCGTCGCCGTCGAGTTCGCTCTGACCCGGCTGACGCAGTTCTCGCCCGAGGACATCCCGGAGGACGACAAGGGGCTCCAGACCGCCTGGGAGATGACCGAGCGGCTGGAGATCCACCTGACCGGGTGCCAACTCGGGATATCGGCCACCAGCATCGTCCTCGGAGTCGTGGCGGAGCCGGCGGTCACCGAGCTCCTTCGTCCCGTCTTCGACCTCGCCGGCCTGGAGGGAGGGACCGCTTCGGCCACCTCCGTCGTCGTCGGCGTCGTCGTCATCAACATCATCCACAAGATCTGGGGGGAGCAGGCACCCACCTATCTGGGAGTGGAGCGCCCCCTCCTGGTGGCCGGGCGCCTCGCTCCGATCCTTCGGATCTGGAGCACGGTCATGGATCCGGTCATCCGCCTGGGCGACGGCCTGGCCAAGCTCACGCTGCGGGCGTTCGGGGTGGAGGTCACCCGCTCGTGGACCGACGAGGATACGGGGGCCGAGGACCGACCCGCCGCGGAAGAACCTCTCGGAGAAGAACCGGAAGAAGAGAGCTACGGCGACCTCCGCCGACGGCTTGTGGACGTCCTGAGCGGGGCCGAGGTGGCCCGGGACCGCCAGAGGGAGATCGTCCACGCACTCGACATCGAGCGGATTCCGGTCCGGGACGTGATGGTGCCCGCCGCCGAGGTGGTCTCCCTCTCCCTGGACGAGTCCCTGGAGGAGAACCTGGATCGAATCGGTCGAACCCGTCACGTACGATATCCTCTTCTGGGTACCGACGGGGAGGAGTTCGTGGGAACCATCTACGTGCCCGCCCTCTTCGAGCACAGGAAGGCGCTGGAGCAGGGCGAAACCACCCTGGACCAGGTGGCGACGCCGGGGGTCCGTGTGAACGCCGACCTTTCCGTGAGCGAGCTCATCGATCGGCTCCAGGAGGAAGCGGAGGAGCTCGCTTTCGTGGAGGAGGACGGAAAGGTGGTGGGTCTGGTCACCATCACCGACGCGTTCGAGCAGATCGCCGGAGAGGTGGAGGACCCCTACGACTGAGGCCTTCCCGTCCGGCCACGGATCGGGGACGGTCCGGCCTCGGGCCCCGAGTCCTTCGCACCGCAGTGACCGGGGAGGTCACGGAGATCGAGGTCACGGAGATCAAGGTCACCGATGGTGACGAGGGTGTCTGAGAGCATGCCGTCGACCGGGTCCGTGAAGGTGGGGATCGACGTCGCGGGGGATCGGATCCCCCCCGGGCGATTCGGCACGTTCCGTGGTGTGTTCATCCCCACCCTCCTCACGATCCTCGGAGTCATCCTATACCTGCGGGAGGGATGGGTCATCGGGAATGCCGGCATCCTCGGCGGGCTCCTGGTCATCCTCCTTGCATTCGGACTCACGGGCCTCACCGCCCTGTCCATCTCCTCCATCGCCACCAATCTCAGCCCGGGCGCAGGGGGAGCCGACACCCTCATCGCCCGGTCCCTGGGGCTCGAGGTGGAGGCGAGCCTGGGAATTCTCCGATACGTGTCGCAGGTGTTGGCCGTCACCATGTACGTCTTCGGATTCCGGGAGGGGTGGCGGTGGGTCTTCCCGGAGCACCCGGCCCTCCTGGTGGACCTGATCGCCCTCGGCCTCCTGCTGGCCGTCGCGTACGTGGGCGCAGACCTGGCCATCCGGGTTCAATACTTCGTCCTGGCCATCATCGCCGTCGCTCTCCTCTCGGTGGCCGTCGCGGCATTCCACGGATCCATGCAGTATCCGCTGACCAACGTCGGTCTCTGGGGCCCGTTCGAGGGCGCTCCCGAAACCGCCTTCCGGGGAACGAGCTTCTGGATCGTTTTCGCCGTCTTCTTCCCGGCCACCACCGGGATCATGGCCGGGGCCGACATGTCCGGGGAGCTGAAGGACCCCCGACGAAGCGTTCCCGCCGGGACCGTGGCCGCCGTGGGCGTGAGCCTCGTGATCTACCTGCTGGTCGGGTACTGGCTGGCCCGGTCCGCCACCCCCGACGAGCTCATGAGCAACTACACGGTGATGATGGACGAGGCGGCGTGGGGACCGGCCGTTCTCGCCGGCCTCCTGGGAGCCACCTTCCACTCGGCCCTGGCATCCACGGTGGGCTCGGCCCGGATTCTCCAGGCCCTGGGAACCCACGGCGCGCTCCCGCACCGCGACTGGCTCTCGGTGCTCACGGACGAGGGCAAGCCGCGAAACGCCATGATCGTGACGGGCACCCTGATCCTCGGATTCCTCATGCTCCGGGACCTCAATGCCGTGGCCCCCCTCGTCACCCTGTTCTTCCTGGTGAGCTATGCGGTGGTCAACGCCGTAGTGCTCATCGAGCAGAGCCTCGACCTGGTGAGCTTCCGTCCGCGAATGCGCCTGCCCAGGATCGTTCCCTTCCTGGGGCTCGTCGGATCCGTCCTGGTCATGTTCGTCGTCAACCCCGCCTTGAGCCTCGTGGCCCTCGTCGTAACGGTGGGCGTCTACGCGCTCCTGGCCCGGGAAGACTCGGAGGCCGCCTTCGGCGACGTGAGGAGCGGCCTGCTCGTGGCCGTGGCCGAGTGGGCCGCGCAACACACCTGGAATCTGCCCACCCAGCAGGAGCGGGCCTGGAAGCCGAACCTCCTGGTTCCGGTGGAGGACTCGGGTGACCTCCGGGGCTCCTTCGAGATCCTCTACGGCATCACCGCTCCCGGGGGATCCCTGAGGATCCTCGGCCTGCACCCAGGAGCGGCTCATCACGAGCTCACCGAGAAGCTCGCCCCGGTGACCGGGGCGTTCCGGGAACGGGGGGTGTTCGTCAGCTGGGCCGAGATCGAGTACCACGGGTTCGCCGACGGACTCACGGTGGCCCTGCAGGCGCTGCGGGGCACCTTCTTCAAGCCCAACGTCGTCTTCCTGAGGATGCCCTCCGAGGAGCAGCGGGCCCGGGACTACCCCGAGATCATCCTCGAGGCCGACCGGCAGCTCCTGGGCACCCTCCTCTACGCGCCCCACCCCCGGGCCGGGCTCGGACAGCGTCGCTTCATCAACGTCTGGATCCGGGACCGAAGCCCCGACCGGGAGATCAGGTGGGACATCGGGAACCTGGATCTCTCGCTGTTGACGGCCTATCGAATACAGCGCAACTGGGAGGCGAAGCTCCGCCTGGTGATGGTCGTGGAGCGGCGGGAAGACGAGGAGCGAGCCCGTGGCTTCATGAACCGCCTGGCGGACCTCGCCCGGCTCGAGGCCAGCATCGTCGTCGCTTCGGGGTCCCTCGACGGGTTCCTGCCGGCGGCCCCGGTGGCCGACCTGAATCTCTTGGGCCTTTCGCCCGACCCGGACTTCGACTTCGTGGAGAGAATCGTGGAGGTGACTCGCTCGAGCTGTCTCTTCGTACGGGATTCGGGAACCGAGAACGCCCTGGCCTGACCGGTCAGGGCGGTCTCTACCGGCTGGGCTCCTCCGACTCCCAGAAGCCCATGAGGTATTGCTCGTAGAACTCCGGGTGGGAGCGATAGTCCCGGACCCAGACCTCGAAGGGAGGAAGGACCAGCTTGTCCGAGATCCGGTCGGTGGCGAGGCGAACGATCTCGTCGTAGGTCAGGTCGGTGGAGAGACCCGCGTCCTCGGCGGCGTCCCGGGCGAGGACGTACATCTCGTCGGGACTGAGAAAGAGGAGGAAGTCGGCGACCTGGGCGGAGCAGTAATCGAGATACTTCGCCCGAAGCACGTCATCCACCTCGCCCCCGCGCTTCTCAGAGCTCGACGACCCCTCGGCCTCGCTCACGCTCAGCCCTCCTGAAGCCCATGCCCGACGTAGGATGTCCCGGAAACGCGACGAACGGTCCCGGGCGAAACATCTCTTTACCTTTTACGTCGGGGGTACAGGCGCGTCAAGCCGAACGGCCCGCACGAATGGGTTACATCACGAAGGGCTGGGCCCGATCCTCGGACTCGGAGGCGTCGGTTCGCTCGCGAAGGTGCTTGTAAATCGAGCGGCGGGTGAGACCGTACAGCACGACCCTGCTGAGGAACTCCGGATCCGTCTCCTGAACCTCTTCCGCCTGGTCGGCGATGTCGCGGGGGAGTCGGACCTGAAGCTGCACCGTTCGAGTCTCCCACATTCGCAAACCTCGGCTGGATCGGAGGCTGAAAGGATCGAGAATTTACCGTCGGACAACACTTTACATCACCGTGACGAAGCTTCGTGCGGCCACTTCCCTCGCCACGACGCGATACATGATAAACGACGAATTTTGGGCACGCAAGGCCCTGGTCTCCGAAAATCGGATGATTGGACAAAATCGTAAGTGATTGTCTGACAATGACTTACATGTCACCACATTTTACATATCCAGGTGTTCCTACGGAATGATATCTGCAAGATTTTTTGAATTTTTTTCGCGGACATCCAGGCTTGTTACGGGCTTTCGGGATGAAGCCGAGAAAAAACGGAGGCGGTACGCGTCGGGAATTTTTGGAAAAATCGGTCAGGTGCGGACCCGGCCGTGTCTACCCGTGGTGGAGAGAACAACTCACGGCTGGACCGAGCGGAGGAAGGCCAGGAGGGCGGGCTCGTCGAAGCTCCGGAACCGGGTTCGGATCTCCCCCGGATCGTCCTCCCGAAAGATGGCTGCCGTGGAGAGGTCGCGGGCATCGTCGTCCCGGTTGAAGCGGATGAGCCCCTTCCACACCCCATACGCTCGATAGAGGCTCAGGATCGCCCGCCACTCGACTCCGTCACCGCCCGTGATGGTCCGGGACTCCACGGGCACCGACTCCCGGTCTCCCGCTCGGCCCTCCGGGGTCCGCCGGAGATCAGCCAGATGTTCTTCGGCATGTCGCGCCACGTCCTTCAACCAGAGGTCGAAGGGGGGAAGGGGGAGCAACTCTTCGCAGAATCGGAGGAGAGTGGCCAGGGGATCCTTCTCGTCGTGGAGACCTCGCTCCAGGGCCCACTCGCGAGCACGCCCGTATAGGGGGCGGAGACCCTCCCTGGGAATCAGGTCGAGGAGCCCCTGAGCCTGGCGTCTCGCGTAGGAATCGTACGCGCTCCGGTCCACGGCCCCCTGAAGGCCTTCGGTCGATCCTCCCCGACCTCTTCCGGAAGCGGCCCCGACCCGTCCTGCCGGGTCCGGCCCCGTCATCGACACGCCCGACCCGGTCGTGCCCATCGAGCCGCCGGCCATCAGTGGACCGTCCCCGAGACCGTCCCTGTCTCCGGGCCGGAATCCTGGATCTTCGACGCCACGGGCACCGTCCGCACCCGCGGCTCGCGGATTCGGAGCCGGGTCAGCGTCTCCCTCGATCCCAGGGCGTCCAGGACGTCGTGAGTGGCCCGGTAGCGGCGGGGCTCGAACCGCGCCAGCATCTGCTCGAGACCGTCGCGCATCTCGGCTACGACGCTCCGGGTCTCGGACAGGGAGAGTGGAACGGAGAAGCGCACCTGGTAGCTGACGGGAGCGGACTCACGAACGCGCTCGATCCTTCGGACGTCCTTCTCCGGAAAGACGCCACGGAGAGCTTCTTCGAGCTCGGGCGTCGGATCCGAGGACGCGGTCCTGAACAGCAGGGCGCTCGCATCATAATCCAAGCGCGCGCGCACGAGGCCTCCTTCGCTCAGCGAAAGGCGGACGGTGGTTCCTTCGTGCAGATCCAGATCACGGCATACGTCCCGGAATCCGATCCGAAGGAGAGTCGATCGGGTCAGCGGACCGAACCCCACTCGTGCCAGCACGTGGCGGACCAGATCGAAGCAATACGTCTCCAGAGCCCGAGCCGCGGCCGGGAGCTCCTCGTCGGCCACCCGGCTCCGGGCTTCCAGGAGCCGCTGCACGTGCTCCAGCGTCGGGCCGTAGACCCAGTCGAGAACGACGAGCTCGGTGCTCAGGTCCAGGAGCTTGACCGACCCACTCCCCAGATCCACCGCCTCCGCCGCCGACGCCGTGCGCCCAGCCAGGACGAGGGCGAGACCGACATCCTCGATCCTCCCTCCGGTCAGCTCCGTCTCGTGGTGGTCCCGGTATTGGACGACCGCCCGGGTCAGCGAGATCTCTCCGACACCCGGAACATCCGCCATCGCCTCGGGTCGGGGGCCTGATTCCAGATCGACATTGGCTCTCGCCATCATGGGCTCTGCCTCCAAAACGAAAACACCCCGCATCTCGCGCACGGGGGTGTTCGATTCGGGGCGCACTTCGCCCTTGACACCAGCTCGGCGAAACCGTAAAGTCCTCGTTGCCAGACGAAAACCGATCGGGTCGCCAACCCGTGCATTGTGGAGAGCCTCCGGTGCCAGCCGAAGGCTCTTTTCTTTTTGCCTATGTCCTTCCGTCTCCCTCCACCGCTCGCCGCCGCTCCGCGGAAGCGCGGAGGGGTTGAGACGATAACCATCTGTTTCCCGGCGCCGCAAGGAAGACGTCGTCGGGGCCTCTCCCCGCCGTCGGCGCCTCCCCCCGGCGACGCCTTGCACTCCCGACTCTCCGCGCCGATTTTCACGCTTCCCCGGGTGTGGTCGGGAGCCCTTCTCGATCCTTCCGGCACGGATTCGAGATCGGGGCCGCTCAGGTGGGCGCGGCGACGAGGAATGGCACCATTATTGCGGGTAGGAGCAACGACGCTGGAGGGGATACAGCGACGCTCAAATGCCACAGGACCTCCGCGCCAGACCACCAGACTCACCCCATGATTCGAATACGGTCCTGAATCCCACCGTCCATCCATGCCGCCCGACGTGACGAGCCTCCATCGAATCCGCCGACGGTCGGTGGGGTTCATCGAGCGGGACGGGGAGAGCTGGGCCTGCTTCCTCGTCACCTACCTGGGAAAGGGCCGACGCTGGCACGGTTACTTCAGCTTTCGGCCCAGCGACGGCGACGTGGAGCAGGATGAGATCCGCACCGCCGACATCTTCATCGAGAGCTCCGAGGAGGAGATCGATCGGAAAGCCCGCGGGCTGGGCAGACCCCTCCTGGCCGGACTCCTGGCATCCGCCATCCACACGGCCGAGCGGTCCGGAGACCCGTCTCCGCGGCTGCGCCAGTGGTTCCGGGAGGTCCTCTCCCGGAACTCCCGGGAACTCCTCGAAAAATGGGAGGCGGCGGGTGAAGAGACCGCCGGCGAAGGAGTCGCGGGGGGACCAGCGGCCGCGGAGGACGGGGCTGACGAAGCCGTCTCCCCGGGCTCGGACTCGACGGAGACCGAGCTCGCCCGGATGCGGTCCCTCTACGAGTCATACCGTCTGGACCAGGTGGTCCACTTCATCTGCCTGGTCCGTTCGGGCCACTTCCGGGAGGCCGTGGATCGGATCCTGGACGGCCGTGCCTTCGACTTCGGAGCCCGGGACCGGCTCCAGTTCGCCATGATGGTGGTGGAGCACATCGAAGAGCGGCTCCCCCTCCCGCCCTTCGAAGTCTGGGCGGAAGACTACCTGGAGAACCGGGAGGAGTACCAACTCTACGCCCACACCCTTCACCGAAAGGGTAGGCTCCCGTAGCCTCGGGGCCGGGAGCCAGGCCCAACACCAGGAGAGGTTCTGTGGGTCGGTTTGACCGGTGATTTCCGTTATATGGACCTGGGGCAGCGCTCGTCGTTCTTCCGAAGAACAAACTCTTCTGCTGCCACGGTATAGCGCTTGTCTCCTTCCCACCACCCGGATACGTGGCGCTCGACGGTGAAGCTCACGACGCCTTTCTCGAAGCGCCACCGTTGATCTACCGGGAACACATCGGTAAAATACGTGTCTGGATCTGCGAGTCTCATCGCGACCGAATACGAGGAGTGTGAGAGTCTTGGAAGTAATCGTGCGGGACAATGAGAGCCTCGATCGAGCCCTGCGCCGGTTCAAGCGAAAGGTGCAGCGCTCGGGGCTCTATTCGGAGCTGAGGAAGCGTCGGTATTACGAAAAACCCAGCGCCCAGCGGAAGCGGAAGCGCGAGGCCGCCATCCGTCGCCAGAAGCGGAGGCTGCAGCGGCAGCGCTGAGGTCGGGCGAGCAGGACGATCGTGGAGAGCGGCCCCCCGGACATGGGGAGCCGCTTTTTCATTTCATGTCACGCCACGCGGGCGAGGAAGAGATCGTCGAGGTCTTCCCACGCCTCCAGCTCCGGCGGCCCGAGGCACTCCTCGACGAATGCGGTCAGCGCCCGGATCCTTCCCACCGGCTGCCGGAGCTCGGTGGGCGTGCATCCCGAAACCTTTCGAACGTAGCGGCAGAAATTCCCGCTGGAGTGGAGGCCGACTCGATAGGCCGCCTCTTCGGTGGTCAGCTCGCCATCCTCGAGGACGTGAACGGCAGCCAGAACCCTGAACCACCGGAGATAGGTGTACGGTGAGGGAAGGTCCCGCCGCCGAAACCTCGCCTTGAGGGCTGCCCGGCTGATTCCGGAGAGGGCGGCCATGGCGTGAAGATCCGAATAGCGGGACGGAAATTCGAGGACCCGGCGCCCCATCCCCCGCAACGGGCCGGGAAGGGGCCGACCCGCTGCGGCAGTGAGGTCCCGGAAGAGAGTGTTCACC
>JBKHJU010000035.1:0-9391 GCA_046537985.1 Longimicrobiales bacterium | reverse complement strand
GTCCGGGGCAACGAAGGCTTCGTACTGCATCCGCGCGACCTCCTTCCTCGGCTGGTCGTCGGGGATCGACATGACGGCCCGAGCCCGGGGCATGGATCGGACCGCGCTGCGGGCACCCGCGTGGGTCGCCATGAGCACCAGGCGGCGAACCCGCTCCGGGCGGTGGACGGCCAGGATCTGGGCGACCATACCGCCCATGGAGTAGCCGACCACGTCGGTTGATTCCAGCCCGTACGCCTCGAGGACCGAGGCTGCGTCGTCGGCGAGCTCCTCCAGGCACATGGGTACGTCCGGCGCTGCCGACCGACCGGCGCCCCGGGTGTCGAAGGCGATCAGCCGCCGGTTGCGGGCCAGGATCTCCACGGTGGGACCCCAATCGTGGACCGAGGCGCCGAGCCCGTTGATCAGGACCAGAGGCTCTCCCGTGCCGCGCGTATACGCGGCCAGGCGCACGCGTCCGTCCACGGTCACCCACCGGGTCGGGTCCTCGGGAAAGAAGGAGCTCACGACGAAGACGAAGCTGGCCGGACGGGGGCGCTCACGTATCCAGAGCGGTGCCCGGATCGGGGCGAGCCCTCAGCTTGCCGGCTCCCGACGTCGATACATCCCGATCCCCTCCATGGTCATCACCGTATCGCCATCCTGGTTCTCCACGACCCAGCGGGACTTGATGATGCCCCGGTCGGGCTTGCTCCTCGACGCCCGGGTCTCGACGATCCGCATCCGGGCCCGGAGGGTGTCCCCCGGACGCACCGGCTCGAGCCAGCGCACGCTCTCCACCCCCGGAGAGCCCAGGCTCGCCGCATCCGAGAGCACCGCTTCGCAAAGCAGGCGCATCATCATGGCGCACGTGTGCCACCCGCTGGCGATGAGCCCTCCGTAGATCGACTCCCGGGCCGCCTCCTCGTCGGTGTGGAAGGGCTGGGGATCATAGCGCCGGGCGAACTCCAGGATCTCGTCCCGGGTGACCTCGTACTCGCCCAGATCGATCTCCTTTCCGGGGTGGAAGTCCTCCCAGAAGATCGAGCTCATGCGTCCGCCTCCACGCTCCGCTCCAGCCAGTCCTGCCGCGGAGGGCTGAAGATGTCGGCGGCGATCGTGTACTCGAGGGCTTCGGCGCTGTGAGGCACGTGGGAGGGCAGGTGGAGGACTTCTCCGGCTCGAACCACGATCTCCCGACCCCCCCCGTCATCCGGGCCCTCCCGCACCCTCCCACCCTCTTCCCCGTCCTCGATGGCACTCCCGACCACGAAGCGGAGCGCCCCCTCCAGAACCCAGCTGAGCTGCTCGTTCTCGTGGGAATGCATGGGAACCAGGGCTCCCTTCTCGAGGCGAAGGTGAGCGAGCATCATCCGATCGCCGGTGACGAGGCGTCGCGTCAGGGAATCGCTGATTCGCTCCGAGGGAATGTGGTCCCATCGGTGGAGGACGGCAGGGAGATCGGCCATGGACCCGGAATGTGGAGGTCGAGAAGGATGGGGCGTGCGATCGAGGTGATGGCGCAAATGGAGTGCGCCCGCGGCGGAGCGGCAAGGGACGACATCGGCTCGGATGGGGCGCACGTCCCCGGGTCGCGACCGTGAGGGGTGTCGCGTTCGGGCAGGGAACACGAGCAGGCGCGGTGGAGGGCGGGCAGCTCAGAGCGCCCGGTCCCGCGCGGCCTTCCCGCCTCCGACCAGGACCCGGAGCGCCTTCGGCTCGACCTCGAACCGGATGTCGCCGGCGCCCAGGAGCTCGCCGTCCACGTTGAACCTCATGTCCGGCGTGCTGCGGACGTCGAGGGCCCGGGCTCGAAAGGTGGTCACGAGCTCGTGCTCGAGGTGACGACCGGCCGCCATCCGCGCCGCCACCATTCCGAGACGGGCCACCGGCCCCGTGGAAAGGACGACCACGTCCAGGAGACCATCGTCCATCCGGGCTCGGGGCGTCACCGGGAGGCCACCGGCGGCCCACCGTCCGTTGCCGACCACGATGTTGCACACGGCGAGCTCCCGCTCCTCTCCGTCGTCGGCGGTGAGGACGGCCTCGTACGACTGGACCCGGGTCACGTTCTCCAGGGCGGTCTTCAGATACGCGAGAGGCCCCCAGCGCTCCTTGTCCTCGTGGGTCAGGCTCTCGTCGACCTGGCCGCTGAATCCGCCGGCGGAGACGTTGGCGCCGTACCGACTGCGGCCCCCGAGCTCCACCCGGAAGACGTCCATGTCCCGCTCGTTCTGCTCCCCGAGGATCTCCAGGGCGTCCTCCCAGCCGTCGGAAATGCCCAGGGAGCGGGCCAGGTCGTTTCCGGTCCCCAGCGGGAGCACTCCCAGGGTGGGGCGAGGGGGCTCGACGCTCATGAGCCCGTTGACCACGGCGTTCACCGTGCCGTCTCCCCCCACGGCCACCACCAGGCCGCAGCCGTCCTCGGCCGCCCGGGCAGCCACGTCCCGACCGCCCTCCCAGTTCGAATGGACCTCCACGTGGGCCGCCGAGAGGACGGAGCTGTCCGCCAGAGCGCCCCGAATCCGCGTGAGGTTCTTCTTCACTCCGCTCGCGTCCGGATTCAGGACGACGAGGCTGTCCATTGTCTCGATGCGTTCTCCCCCGTGCCAGCAGCGCCGTTTCCTCTTAACATAGGAATTCCGTGAATTCCAAAGAATCTCCTCCTCCCGACGTTCGCCTCCAGGTCCTCCTCGTGGAGGACACTCTCGACGACGCGCTGAAGATCCGCTCCCTCCTGGAGAGCGCCCTGGGGTGCAAGGTCACCCTGGCACAGGACGGGATCCGTGGATGTCAGCTCGCCGAGAACCAGTCTTGGGACCTGGTCGTCACCGACCTCAACCTTCCGGGCCGAGACGGGATGGAGGTCATCACGACGAGCAAGGGGGCCTTCCCCGACACGCCGGTCCTCGCGGTGACCGGATACACCGGGGCCCACTACTCGGGGCAGGCCTTCCGCTCCGGCGCCGACGAGGTCCTGGTCAAGCCCATGGAGCCCGACGAGCTGATCGAGCGCGTGCGCGCCCTCGTGGGGCTGGAAGAGCGGGAAGAGCGAGCGTCGTACGAGGAAGTCGGGCCGTCCCGGACCATCGTGGCCGTGGGAGCACTCCCCGGAGACGTGGAGCTGGGATGCGGTGGGATCCTCATGGGGCACCACGCCCACGGCCACCGGGTCGTGATCGTCGTCATGAGCGCCGGAGGGGAAGAAGAGTACGTCGACCTCCGCAAGGGAGAAGCGACGGAGTCGGCCGAGATCCTCGGGGCCGAGCTCGTCCTGGCGGACCCCTTCCTCGGAGCGATCCCGGCAGTGGAGGACATGATCGAGTGGCTGGGAGAGGTCGTCGGGGACGTGCAGCCCGACACCCTCTACACACCATCTCTCCACGATGTCCGCAACAGCCGGATCCGGGCCCACCAGGCCGGGCTCGTGAACAGCTCGGCGATCCTGAATCACTACTGCTACCAGGCGGCTACCACGACCCTGGAATTCCGTCCCTCCCTCTTCATCGACGTGGCCGAGTACATGGACCGGAAGCTCGAGTCCCTCCGGGCGTTCCGCGGCGAGCCCGAGTTCCGACCCCACCTCCAACCCGAGATCGCCCGGGCGTCCGCCACCTACTGGGGTCGCTTCCTGGGCTACGGCCTGTGCGAGCCCCTCGAAGTCGTACGGAGCGAGAGATGAGGTCGACCGTGTCGCCGGTGAGGGTGTCGGGCTCGAGCTCCCGGAACGATTCGGGGACGAGGCCCCCCGATGCGTCGGGGACGAGATCGCTGCTCCCGTCGAGGGCCGGATCCCGTCCCGGTGCGCCGCTGCTTGCGGGAACGCTCCTGGCTCTCCTACTCCCGGCGTGCGGTCCGGGCGCCGTCCAGGAAGGAGAGGAAGCGGGAACGGCGCCCGCACCGGCCCCGGTGGAGGAGCCCATGGCCGAGCCGGCTCCGATCCAGCCGGGACAGGCCCCCGAGACCGGTCCGTACGCTCCCGGCGTCGATGTCCTCGACTACCAGGTGGAGCTCGACCTCCGGGAGGACTCGGACGAGATCCGGGGCAAGGCGCGGATCCACCTCGTCCGGACCGACGGAAGCCGGGAACGGGTGGTCTTCGACCTCACGGGGCTCGCCGTCGACTCGGTGGCGGTGGGCCCGCGGGTCTACCGGGGAATGGAGCCGGTCCCGTCGGAGGTCTACCGGGACTCTCTCTCCGCCGGGCATCTGCCGGTCCCCTTTCCGGACGACTCGGAGGAGGGGGACACGTTGGCGGTGATGGTCCACTATCGGGGCGCTCCGGACGACGGGCTGATCATCGGAACCACGCCCCACGGCACACCGTCGGCCTTCGCCGACAACTGGCCCGATCGAGCCCGGTACTGGTTTCCGTCGGTGGACCATCCGTCGGACAAGGCCACCGCGACCTTCATCGTCCGCGCTCCCGAGAGCTGGCAGGTGATCTCCAACGGCGCACCCCTCTCGCCCCCCACGCCTGTGGCGGACACGGCCCGGGCCCGGGGGGGAGACGAGCCCCGGCCGCCCCGCCGGCTGACCTGGCGCTGGGGAACGGAGGCTCCGATCCCCACCTACACGATGGTGGTCGGCGCGACCTCCTTCTCCAGCGAGACGGTGGGACTCGCGGCGTGCGGCCAGGCTCCGCTCTCGCCCCGGAGGGACGGCTGCATCGAGGTCACCACGTGGCTCTTCCCACCGGACACGATCCGGGCCGCGCCTTCCTTCCGGCGAGCCGCGCGGATGGTGGACTTCTTCACGGACCTCATCGGGCCCTTTCCCTTCGAAAAGCTCGCCCACGTCCAGGCGGCCACCCGATTCGGGGGCATGGAGAACTCGTCGGCGATCTTCTATCCGGGACAGGTCCTGGCGGACGGAGAGAACATCGAGGAGACGGTGGCCCACGAGACCGCCCATCAGTGGTTCGGTGATTCGGTGACCGAGGTCGACTGGCATCATCTCTGGCTTTCCGAGGGGTTCGCCGAGTACTTCCAGGCCCTCTTCACCGAAGAAGCCGACGGGGACGACGCGTTCCGACGAGACATGGAGACGAAGCGCCGGGAATACCTGGCGTCCGGAGCCTCGACGACGCCCATCATCGACGAGGACCAGGAGAACCTCTTCGCTCTCATCAACGCCAACAACTACGTCAAGGCGGCCTGGGTCCTCCACATGCTGCGGGGCGTTCTCGGTGACGACGTCTTCTTCCGGGGAATCCGGGAGTATTACGATCGACACGCCTACGGAACGGTGCTCACGGAGGATTTCCGTGCCGCCATCGAGGACGTTGCCGACCGAGAGCTGGCCTGGTTCTTCGATCAGTGGCTCCGAAGACCGGGACACCCCGAGATCACGACGGAATCGACGTGGGACGCCGACGCGGGCCTGGCGCGCATCACCGTGCGCCAGGTCCAGCTCGACAGCTGGCCGACCTTCAGACTTCCGGGGGTGATCGAGGTGGAGGTGGCGGAAGGCCCGGCAGTGCGACGGGAGATCGAGATGACGGAGCGGGTGCAGGAGATCGAAGTCGAACTTTCCTCGGAACCCGTGGAGGTTCGTTTCGACCCGGATGGATGGATCCTCACCGGAGTCCCCGAGGCCTGAGAAGCGCCCCGAACGACGGGCCCTCTCCCTTCTCCTTCCATCCGTCGGCCGGTTACAATACGGAGTCGATCCGGACACCACAGGGGGGAATCCTCTTGGCTGCGACTCCGCACCTAGAGTTCGAGAAGGACATCGTCGAGATCCGGGACCAGATCGACAAGCTGGTCGAGATGGCGAGGACCAAGGACATCGACGTCGACCATGAGCTCAACGAGTTGCGAGCGAGACTCCAGACCTTGAAGGAAGAGACCTACCGCAACCTTTCGCCCATCGAACAGGTCCAGGTGGCGCGTCATCCACACCGCCCCTACACCCTGGACTACGTGGGGCGGATCCTGGACGACTGGATCGAGCTCCACGGCGATCGGGTCTACCGGGACGACGAAGCCATCGTGGGCGGATGGGGCCGCCTTCGGGGCCGGACCGTCATGCTCATCGGTCACCAGAAGGGTCGTGACATGAAGGAGAACCTGCGCCGGAACTTCGGGATGCCTCATCCCGAGGGATACCGGAAGGCCGTCCGACTCATGCGCCAGGCGGAGAAGTTCGGGCACCCGGTGGTGACCTTCATCGACACCCCCGGAGCCTACCCGGGCATCGGGGCAGAGGAGCGGGGTCAGGCCGAGGCCATCGCCACGAGCCTTCGGGAGATGTCCCGGCTTCGGACTCCCATGGTCTCGGTCGTGATCGGCGAGGGCGGCTCGGGTGGAGCCCTCGGCCTCGGAGTCACCGACCGGATCCTCATGCTCGAGCACTCCGTCTACTCCGTGATCTCGCCAGAGGGGTGCGCCGCCATCCTCTGGCGATCGGCCGACGAGCGGGATCGGGCCGCCCGTGCGCTGAAGCTCACCTCGACCGACCTGACTCGTCTCGACATCGCCGATCGGATCGTCCCCGAGCCCACCGGCGGGGCCCACTCCGACTGGGACGAGGCCGCCGAGCTCCTCGCAGACGCCGTGGCGGACACCCTGGACGAGCTCGCGGAGATCGAGATCCCGGACCTCCTCGAAAGCCGATGGAAGAAGTACGACGCCATGGGGGCGTGGACCGAATCGGGAGGAGCGGGCGCCCCGTCGAAGCCGGGGAAAGCGAAGGAAACGGAGAGCTGAAGCGATGCCGGGCTTCGCCGAGGTGCAGTTCAAGGGCACGCGCCGAGACTATTTCTTCTACGAGGACATGGACCTTCTGCCGGGCACGCCGGTCATCGTGGAGGCCGACCGGGGCGAGGACCTGGGCGAGGTGCGGTCCACCGGTTCCGTGGCCGAGCGGAAGGGAGAGCTGAGAGGACACGAGGAGACGACGTCCAGAAAGCGCATCCTGCGCGAGGCGCGACCCGAAGAGGTCGCCCGGGTGCAGGATCTGCGGGAGGACGAGGACCGGGTCCGCCACGAGACGCGGCGGCTGGTCGAGAAGCACGGCCTGATCATGAAGGTGACCGAGGCGGAGTGGCAGTTCGACCGGAACAAGCTCCTCATCTACTTCACCGCCGACCGACGCGTCGACTTCCGGGAGCTCGTCCGGGACCTGGCCCGGGCCTTTCGCACCCGAATCGAGCTGCGGCAGATCGGGGTACGGGACGAGGCGGCGCTTCTGGGAAGCGTCGGTCGGTGCCATCGGGGCCTCTGCACCCGCACCTGGATGCCCGAGATCCAACCGGTCAGCCTTCAGCTCGCCAAGGACCAGAACCTCTCCCTGAATCCCGCACAGATCTCCGGGGTCTGCGGACGCCTCATGTGCTGCCTCCGCTACGAGCACCAGACCTACGTCGAAGCCCGTCGACGCTTCCCCCGGGAGGGTAAGACGCTGCAGACCAGCAAGGGAAAGGAGCGGGTGATCGCGGTGGACATCTTCCGCGAGAGGGTCACCCTCAAGGATTCGGAGGGCGGGCGGCGAGCGGTCCCTCTCGAAGAGCTCAAGCGGGAAGTTGCCCGGGTCGGGGGAAACGGACCGTGAAGAAGGCGAGGATGCGTTGAGCGAGTCGAGCAAGAACTACTACATCACCACGGCCATCGACTACGCCAACGGCCTCCCCCACCTGGGCCACGCCCTGGAGAAGGTCGGAGCCGACGCCGTGGCACGATACCGGCGCGGCCGGGGGGGGAACGTCCACTTCGTCATCGGCATGGACGAGCACGGCCAGAACGTGCTCCAGTCCGCTCAGGAGTCCGGGATCACCCCGAACGAGTGGGTCGACGGGATCGCAGAGCACTTCCGGGACGCCTGGAGGACCCTGAGCATCAGTCACGACGACTTCATCCGCACCACCCAGGACCGACACCACCGGGCGGTCCGGGAGATGGTCCGGCGCCTCGAAGCCTCGGGGGACCTCTATACCGACACCTACTCGGGCTACTACTGTGTCCGCTGCGAGGCATACAAGACCGAGGACGAGCTGGTGCCGGCCGGCGACGGCGAGGACGGCTCGGGCCAGGCGGGTGCCACCGGAGAGGACGGCCCTGCCGACGGTGACAGCAGGGAGGGCCTCCGCTGTCCCCTCCACCCCTCCCGTGAGATCCAGTGGATGGAGGAAGAGAACTGGTTCTTTCGCCTCAGCCGGTACCGGGATCCCCTCCTCGAGCTGCTGGAGGAGCGGCCCGACTTCATACTCCCCGAGATCCGGCGCAACGAGATCCTCCGGGTCCTGGAGGGGGGGCTCGACGACATCTCGGTGTCTCGCTCCCGCCTGCCGTGGGGCGTACCCTGGCCCGACGACCAGGAGCAGACCGTCTACGTCTGGCTCGACGCCCTGACCAACTACCTCTCGGCCATCGGATTTCCCGACGAGGGCTACGAGGAGTTCTGGCCCGCGGACGTCCACGTGATCGGGAAGGACATCACCCGATTCCACTGCATCTACTGGCCGGCCTTCCTCATGAGCGCCGGCCTCCCCCTGCCGAAGCTCGTGTGGGTGCACGGCTTCGTCACCTACGGGGGCCGGAAGATGTCCAAGTCCGAAGGGGTGACCTTCGATCTGGACGAAGCGGTGGAGCGTCACGGCCCGGAAGCCCTCAGGTATTACCTGCTTCGAGAGGTCCCCTGGAACGGGGACGGAGACATCACGCGGGAGCGCTTCGATGAGCGGTACACCGCGGAGCTCGCCAACGATCTCGGCAATCTGGCCAGCCGCGTCCTGGCCATGATCGAGCGGTACCGGGACGGCGTGATCCCGGCAGGAACGCCCACCGAGCTCCGGGACCGGGGGCGCCTCGCCGTCGAGGAGTATCGAGCGGTGATGGACGAGCACCTACTCCACAAGGGGATCGAAGTCGCCCGGGGGCTGACCTCCGTGGCCAACGGCTTCGTCGAATCCCGGGCCCCATGGGAGCGGTCCAAGGAGGAGAAGGAATCGGGCGAAGAGAGCGACGCGCTCTCGGCGACCCTGGCCGACCTCGCGTGGGCGCTGGCCGTCCTCGCCTCCCTGAATCATCCGTTCCTTCCCGGGAAGATGGACTCCCTGGCCCACCGTCTCGGACTCGAATCCGTGCCCGATCTGGACGCCCTCCCCGACCTGGATCTCGAGGGGAACGAAGTCGACCGGGGAGAACCCCTCTTTCCCCGGCCGGACCTGTAGTCGCCCCGGCCCGTGGGCGCCAGGACCGGGCCTCGCCCCGCAGGCCCCCCGGCTCACCGACGCCGACCGTGCGCCGACCGTGCGCCGACCGGAACTTTTTTCCAACTCATGCAACAAAGGTACGACTCCGGTCGGCTCCGAAGGCGACGGAATCCTTCACGTTCGACTTGCCCTGGAGACCGGCGAAGGATTGGATTCCAGCCCGTCCGGTTCGAGAACCGTGGATCGACGGGCTCATCG
>JBKHJU010000034.1:0-9423 GCA_046537985.1 Longimicrobiales bacterium | reverse complement strand
GGAGCGCCAGCCCCAGGAGAGAAAGCACCCCGTCCCCGGCATCCCGCCCACCTATGGGGCCGGACCTCATGTTTTTCCTACTGCTCCTCTTCTTCCGCTTCTTCCAGAGGCTCGTCCTCGATGGGTTCCTCCTCGGCGGACTCTTCCTCTTCCCCGGCGTCGGCCGCTTCCGAATCCTTCTCGACGTCCACGGCCGCCTCGTCCTCTACTTCGTCCTCCCGCTCCCCTTCGTCCTCCTCTTCCGCCTCCGCCGAGACGGCGCCTTCGACCTCTTCGGCTTCGGCCACGGGCTCCTCCTTCTCCTGCGACACCTCTCCCTTCAGGTCGGCCAGGAGCCCCTCGCTCTCCTCGGAGCTGGCTGTGGGCTCTTCCACCACCGTAAGCTCGTCGATGAGCCCAAGGAGTGCGTCGGCCTCCTCCTCGGTGAGGTCCTCCACCTGGAGAAAGTCTTCTCGCTCCAGGTCGATGATGTCCAGAAACGTATGATATCCGGCGGCTTCCAGGGCCGCCAGGGTATCTTCGGACAGATCGAGCTCCTCCAGGGGAAAGTCGGCCATCTCCATGGAATCCGGGGCAGAATCACCGAAGAGGGTGAGGTCCGCTCCACGGTCCAGCCACTCCCGGGAGCCGTACAGGTCGATCTGCCAGCCGATGAGCTGAGAGGCCAACCGTACGTTTTGCCCGTTCCGCCCGATCGCGAGGGAGAGCTGATCCTCATCCACGATGGCTGTGATGACCTTCGACTCCACGTCGCTCATCACCTTGGCCACCTTCGCGGGAGCCAGGGCCCGCCGGGCGAAGATCTCCGGATCCGGATGCCAGGGTACGATATCGATGCGCTCTCCACCCAGCTCCGAGACGACGGCCTGGACCCGGGACCCCCGGAGGCCCACACACGCACCCACCGGATCCACGGACTCGTCCCGGCTCGACACCGCGATCTTCGTCCGACCCCCGACCTCCCGGGAGATGGCCTTGATCTCCACGATTCCCTGGTAGACCTCGGGGACCTCGAGCTTGAAGAGGGCCGCGACGAAGTCGGGGTCGGCCCGGGAGAGGATGAGGCGCGGCCCCTTCGGGGTCTCGTCCACCTTCTTCAGGACCGCCCGAATGGGATCACCCTGCCGGAATCGCTCCCTGGGGTTCTGGTCCTTCCACGGGATGATGGCTTCGGCGGTGCGATCCCGGTTGAGCATGACCACGATCTTGCCCCGCTCGATCTGCTGAACCTCACCCGAGAGAAGCTCACCGATCCGGTCGGAGAATTCGTCCCGCACCCGGGCCCGCTCCCCTTCCCGGACCCGCTGGACGATGCGTTGCTTCGTGGCCATGACGGCGTTACGGCCGAACTCGGAGAAGTCCACGGGGATCTCCATCAGGTCGCCCACCTGATAGCCCGGGTCGTCCCACCGGGCTTCCTCCAGCGCCACCTCCATGGACGGGTCCTCGACCTCTTCGACGACACGCTTGAGCACGATGATCTCGATCTCGCCGGTGTCCTCGTCGACCTGGATCTCGGCTTCCACGTTGGGACCGTAGATCTTGGCCAATCCCGCCGTGATGCCGTCCTCGATGAGGTCGTTGACTTCGTCGGGCGACAGGCTCTTCGTGGCCGCGATGTCGCGGAATGCGGCTACGATCTGTCCGGTGTTGACCATGTTCTTCTCGTCGTTTCGATTACGGCACTCTCGTGGCGGAAGTCGATCCTCCCGACTCCGCTCTCCTGCCGGGACGGACCCGGCTCCAGTCTTCCGCCCCCTCCCGGCTCATTTCCACCGAAAGAGGAGGTGAGCGCCCGAGATCTCGTCCCGGGGAATCTTCAGCTCGTCTCCCCCCGGAAGACGGAGATAGATACTCCCCGATCCTTCCGGCTCCTCCTCGAGGCCGACCAGCTCTCCCTCGAGATACGTGGCCCGCTCGGCCAGAACCTCCGGACCCTTCACCGCGATCTCGTGCCCGATGAAGCGAAGGAAGTCCTTCGTTCGCTTCAGCGGCCGATCGACCCCCGGAGACGATATCTCCAGCGTATATCGCTCCGGCATCTCGTCCAGCTGATCCAGCCACCGCTCCAGTGCGCGGCTGACCTCCACGCACTCGTCCACTGTTACCCCTTCGCCCTCCTCGAGATCGGGCTCGAGGTGGTCGACCCGGACCCGGATGATAGGTCGGGACCCGCTCCCGGCCCACTCCACGTCGACCAGATCGTAATCCAGGGCCCGAAGCCGTTCCTCGAGCTCTTCCTCGACGGCCGGGATCGGCTTGCCCATACCCTGTCCGGAGATCACATGGAATAAAAAAGCGGGGGTCGCCATCACCCCCACTCACAAAGAAGCCGCCAATCGGGCGGCCGTCCGTGGCGTCAATCTAGTACAACCAACGTTTCACCTCAAGGCTCCCGGAGCCCCGCCTCTACAGCTCGCCGTAGACGCGACCCCGGCACCGGCGCGGGCCAGGACCCCACCCGGCGGTCAGGCGCTTCCCGACCCGGTTGGCGGATTCCCGGGTTCTCCCTCGAACCCGGAACCGTCCCTCCCCGACGGCTCCCTCGCCGACTCGCCCTCCTCCGGCTCGTGGTCGCTGGACTCCGCGCGGGACGAGCTCTCCAACCGGGCCACCCGATCACCGAGGGCCTCCACGTCGCTCCGAAGCTCCCGGATCTGCTCCCCGAAGGCATCGAGCTCTCCCTGGTGGACCAGCTCGAGTCGCTCCCGCGCCTGCTCGGCCGCCGCCTGGGCGCGCTGGACCGTATCCCGGGCGATCTCCCGGGCCCGCTCCGCGCTCAGGTCCCCTCTCTCCCGGGCCTCGTTGATGGTCTCCTCGATGGCTTCCTTCAGGGCCGAGAGAACTCCGATCCCCTGCCGGATGCCTTCGCGGAAGCCTTCCCTCTTCGTCTGGTCCCGGTCCGTCGCCACGGGCGGTCCTCCTCGGTTGTGGAGTGTCGGTTCGGGGATGTTCGCGTCGGCGCGATTCCCCTCGTGCCGGCCGTCGCGGCCGCCCCGGTCATCCCCGGGCGTCCCATGACAGTCCTACGCTTCGGCGGGGGTCGGGGTTTCAGAGAGCCCGACTCACGCCACGAGCCCGGAACGGGAACGTCACACCCTCTCGATGCGGGCCCCCAGCCTGCGCATCCGCTCGTCGATGCCCTCGTAGCCCCTTTCGATCTGCTGGATGTTCCGTATCTCGCTCTCCCCCCCGGCACCGAGCGCCGCGATGAGCAGAGCCATTCCGGCCCGGATGTCCGGGCTCTCCAGGAGGCCTCCCCGGAGGGGTGCCGGGCCCACCACCACGGCCCGGTGGGGGTCGCAGAGGATGATTTGAGCCCCCATTCCCACCAGCTTGTCGGTGAAGAACATCCGGGACTCGAACATCTTCTCGTGGATGAGGATCGTCCCCTTGCACTGGGTGGCCGTGACCAGGGCGATGGAGGTGAGATCCGCGGGAAACGCCGGCCACGGGCCGTCGTCGATCTTGGGCACGTGGCCGAAGGCGTCGGAGCGGATCTCCCGGTCCTCCCCGCCGTGCACCGTCAGGGAGTCATCCCCCACCGTGAATCGGACCCCCAGCTTCCGGAAGCCCAGGAGGGTCGAGTCGAGGTGCTCCAAGGGAGCGTTCTCGATGGTGATCTCGCTGTCCGTCACCGCCGCGAGGCCGATGAAGGAGCCGGCTTCGATGTGGTCGGCACCGATGCGGAAGCGGGATCCGTGGAGCTCGTCCACCCCTTCGATGGTCAGGGTCCCCAATCCGATCCCCTCGATGGAGGCCCCCATGGACCGGAGGAGTCGACAGAGATCCTGGATGTGGGGCTCGGCGGCGGCGTTCCGGATCACCGTCCTGCCCCGGGCCAGGACCGACGCCATGATGGCGTTCTCCGTTGCCGTCACCGAGGGCTCGTCCAGGAACATGGACGCGCCGGCGAGACCGTTCTCGGCACGCACCTCGAATCCGTCCTCCAGCCGGATCTCGGCTCCCAGGGATCGGAAGGAGAGGAAGTGGGTGTCGAGGCGGCGCCTCCCGATTACGTCGCCTCCCGGCGGGGGAAGGAAGACGCTGCCGAAGCGGGCCAGGAGCGGCCCGGCCAGGAGGATCGACGCCCGGATCTCCCTGGCGAGGTCGGCATCCGGCCGGCCGGCCTCCACCCCTCCCGCGTCGATGCGGACCGTGTGCTCCCCCTCCCAGGTGACCTCGGCCCCCAGCGCCTCGACGATCTCGAGGAGGGTCAGGACGTCCCGGATCCGGGGCACGTTGTCCAGCACGACCGGCTCGGTGGTGAGGAGAGTGGCCGCGATGGCCGGGAGGGCCGCGTTCTTGTTCCCCGCGGGTCGGATGGAACCTTCGAGGGTGTGGCTGCCTTCGACGAGAAATCGGGGCATGGCTGGCTCGGGATCCCTGGTCACCAAATCGTCGCGAAGTACCGAGGGGGAAGACGGAGCCGGAAGCTATCCGCGCCCCACCGGCGGCGACAAGCCGACCGACCGACCCGACCGACCGCACCGACTCGACCGACTCGACCGACTCGACCGGACCGACCGGACCGACCGGACCGACCGGATCAACTCGACCGACGAAAGGAGGGTCGCGGGGCCGAGCCGTCAAGTCCCGAATCGGGTCCGAAGCCTCCTGATCGCCTCGGGTTCGCCGATGACCGTGAGACGGTCCCCACGAGCGAGCCGCGTGCGTCCCCGGGGAATCACCACCGCTCCGTCTCGGTGGACCAGGGCGATCAGCGCTCCTTGGTCGAAGGTGATGTCCCGGACCTCCATGTCGATGAGGTCGCCGGAAGGCTGACCCTCCCGGACCAGGAGTGAGAGGAAGCGCTCATCATGGAGAACGGCTTCCTTGAGCTCCTGCTCGTCGTCCGCGGCGATCCACTCCTGAAGGAATCCTTCCTCGCAGACTCGGCCGGCGAGACTCGCCAGCAAGCTGAGATGGAGCCGGGCACGCTCTTCCGGGCTCACCAGGAAGAAGAGAGCCCGGACCGCGGCCGTTTCACCGTGATCCTCGTGCTCCTCGGTCCCGATTCCGATCGGGTCGGCAGCGCGCACCATGACCAGATGGGGCGTGCGAATCCCCGCGACGCGCAGGTGCGGCAGGGCCACGCCTTGCGCAACGGGCGTGAACCCCATCCGGGACTCACCGAGGAACTTCTCGGCGATGTCTTCGGCCGAATTCCCGAGCTCGGCCGCCAGGTGGGTGGACACCCTCCACACGACCGATTCGTACTCCGTCGGCTCGTCGAGGTCGAAGACGGTCGACTCCGTCACGAGGCCGATGAACGGATCGTGCTCCTCCGGGCTACCCGTCTCCTTCAGGATCTCCCTGAGCTCCCGGTCCAATCCCGGATCCCGTTGACGCCCCAGACGTTCGAAGAGATGGAAGACGGCCCCTTCTCGCTGCGTGTGCTGTCGAACGTACACGTGGTACCAGACCAGTGAAGCTCCGGTCACGCCGGCCACGAAGAGGATGGCCAGCCAGCCCATCTGAGCGATGAGGACGAAGGGAGCCAGGAATCCGACGATCTGAACCCAGGGGTAGAACGGGGACCGGAACCCGGGCTCGTAACCCTCGATCCCGCTCTCGCGCATCACGATGACCGCGAGATTCACCAGGGAGAAGACAAGGAGGAGGAAGGCGCTGGCAAGCTTCGCCACCGACTCGACGTCGAAGGCGAGGATCGAGAAGACCATCGCTCCGCCGGTCGCGAGCAGCGCCGCCGTGGGCGTCCGAAAGCGGTTCAGCTCCGCGAACCCGGGCCACACGTGCCGGTCCCGCGCCATGGCGAGGAGATACCGCGAAGCGGACATGATGCCGGCGTTCGCCGTGGAGGCGAAGGCCGCGAACGCCGCCCCGACGACCAGGATCAAGGCGACGAGCCCCGACACACCGCCCAGGATGGCGGAGGTGGCCGTAGCGACCGGAGTCAGGTCGTCCCGAAACTCCGACGGATCCAGGACCGCGACCATCACGAAGACTCCGGCCACGTAGAGGGCCGTGGCCGTGATCAGGGAGAGGATCATACCCAGGGGTATGTTCCGATCGGCGTTCTGAACCTCTTCCGCGATTCCGGCGACCTTGGTCAGCCCGGCATAGGAGACGAAGACGAGGCCGACGGTCGAAAGCAGCCCTTCGACGCCGAAGGGCATGAAGGGAGTGAACTGCCGTCCGACGATCTCTCCGGGTCCGAGCGAGACGAATCTCCAGGCCCCGAGGAGCACGAAGCCGGACACGACGGCCACGAGGAACGCCACGAGGATCTTCTGGAGCCCGGTCGTCTCCTTCGCGCCCAGGATGTTCAGGAGGACGAAGGCCACCGTGAGCGCTACCGTCACGCTCTTCATCGGCACATCCGTGAGAAGGGTCAGATACGCCCCGATCCCAACGAGGGCGAACGCGCTCTTGAACACCTGAGCCACCCAGGTGCCCAGCCCCCCCACCGTCCCGAACACCGGTCCCAGGCTCCGGTCGAGGAAGTAATAGGCGCCCCCGGCCCGGGGCATGGCCGTGCAGAGCTCCGCCAGGCACAGGAGGGCCGGCACCACGAGAAGTCCGGCTACGAGGTAGGAGAGTACGACCGCAGGCCCGGAGTACGCGGCCGCCACCCCGGGGAGCAGGAAGAACCCGGAGCTGAACATGGCCCCGGTGCTGATAGCGAACACGTCGAAGAGCTTCAGCTCCTTGCTGAGCTTCTCCTGTGGAGACGCAGTTGCCATGGATCCAGAATCGAGGATGGGGGGGTGGCGGTCCGACGGGAGCGAGAGAAGCCTCGGTGGAGAGCCTTTCCATCCTCCCGCCGGAAGCGGGAGCAAGATAGTTGATGTCGTTTCGATGTCCAATGACGACGAGGCCATGCAATGACGACGCCTCCATGCGGTGGACAACGCCTCGGCGTCACGACGCGGGCGGCGAAGCGGGACCGTGCTTCCGGTCCCCGGAGACACACCTGGCCGCCCGACCCGACGATCCATTAGACTTCAGGCGGTCATGAGCGCATCCATCCTTTCGCTGAGCCCCCTGCTACAGGCGGTCCAACCCGACACGGTGGTGATGGTCCCCGTCCGGGACGCCTTCGACTACGTCCAGGCCGGGACCACCGGCCTGGTCGTCGTCATCCTTGTCCTCCTTCTGATGGTCCTCGTGCGCGTGCTCCGGACGGTGGAGAGGCTTTCCCGATCCATCGATCCCCTGGTCGATCGAGCGGCGAAGGGCCTCGACCCGGTGCTGGAGCGGGCCCGGAGCGTGTCCGAGAACGTGGACTACGTCAGCCACGCCATCCGCCGGGACGTGGAAGGCCTGACCGAGGCCCTGGACCGGATTCGGGGACGACTCGACCAGGCTTCGGATCGGATGGAGGAGCGGATCGACGAGTTCAACGCCCTCATGGAGCTGGTCCAGAACGAGGCCGAGGAGATCTTCCTCGACACGGCCGCGACGGTCCGCGGCGTGCGCGCCGGCTCGAGGTCGCTCGTGGATTCCGATGGTCGGGAGTCCGGCGCACCCGGCGCCCTGGTCGAAGAGCCTCCGCCATCATCCGAACGAGACGAGGCCGAGACGGGCGAGAGCGTCTCCGCCGGGCACAGCTCCGGCGGTGGTGCCGCGGGAGCGGGTGGCACCGGCAACGACGGGCGAGACGGGTCCGACCGGGGGGCGAAGTCCGGCGTGTGAAGAGCCTCCTCTCCGTCGCGGCCCTCGCGGGAGGGTGGCTCCTCCTCACGCCCGATCCCCTGCTCGCCTGGGGCCCCGGGACGCACATCGCCCTGGGCGAAGCCGTTCTCGCCACCCTCCACCTCCTCCCTGCGGCCGTCCGGGCCCTCCTCCAATCCAACCCGGTCCACTTCCTGTACGGATCGGTGGCGGCCGACATCTCCTTCGCCAAGAAGTACGCGCCCGAGGGGCGCCATTGCCACGACTGGAAGGTGGGCGAGGAGATCCTGGACGAGGCGGAGAGCGACCGTATGAGAGCCGCGGGCCTCGGATACCTGGTCCATCTGGCGGCGGACACCATCGCCCACAACTTCTTCGTTCCCCGCCGGCTCCTCCTGACCAGCTCCACCCGGGCCCTGGGCCACACCTACTGGGAGCACCGGATGGACGTCCACGTCGGGGAGGACTTTCTGGGAAAGGCCCGTAGGGTGGTCATGAACCACGACCACTCGGAGACCGACGAGCTCTTCGACCGGGTGCTGAGCCGGACCATCTTCAGCTTCCAGACCAACCGGCGAATCTTCCGGGGGATGATCCGCTTTCAGGACAACGACCAGTGGAAGCAGGTATTCGACCGGGTCCTGCGGAGCTCACGCTGGGAGCTCGGCCCCGACACCGTTGAGACCTACCTGGCCCTCTCCTACGACTACGTCATCGACTACCTGGTGCACGAGGCGAGCTCCCGACCGGCCTTCCTGGACCCCGTGGGAGACGTGAACCTGCGGCTGGCCAAGCACATCCGACACCGGGCCCTGGCGGAGGGTGGCGTCGAGGATCCGGCGGTGGTCCGGGAGATGGCCGACGAGTTCTTCCCCCTTCCGGAAGACCCCCTGCGCTACTGGAGCGTCAACGGGGGCGGACCACCGCTGCAGCCCCATGCGTCCGATGCAGGGAGCGATGGAGGTGGGGAAGGCGTCCCGGATGCGGGCGACCCCCACGACTCAGGAGAGCTTCCTTCGTAGGAGCTCTTGAACCCGGGCGGGCTCGGCCTTCCCCCGGGACTTCTGCATGACCTGGCCCATGAAGAAGCCCACGAGGCGTTCTTCCCCGTCCCGATAGCGCTCGACTTCGTCGGGGTTCTCGGCCAGCACGTCGTCGACCCATCCCGCCAACCGTCCCTCGTCCTTCACCTGGGCCAGCCCCTCCGACTCGACGATCTCCCGGGCCCCGCGCCCGGAATCCAGCATCCGGCGGAAGACCTCCTTCCCCGTGTTCCGGGAGATGGTCCCTTCGTCCACCAGGCGAAGGAGCTCGCCCACCTCTTCCGGTGCCACAGGGAAGTCGGTGATTTCCAGCTCCTCCTCCTTCACGGCCCGCAGGACCGATCCCATGACCCAGTTCGAGGCGGTCTTGGGATCGGGAGCGTGGGGCACCACCGCTTCGTAGTAGTCGGCAGTGGCTCGATCCGCCGTCAGGACCCCGGCGTCGTAGGCCGGGAGCTCGTACTCCTCTTCGAAGCGGTGCTTCCTGCACCGGGGCCGCTCCGGCAGCTCCGAGCGGATCTCCGCCACCCACTCGGGGGCCACCACCAGGGGAGGCAGATCGGGATCGGGAAAGTAGCGGTAGTCGTGGCTCTCCTCCTTCGAGCGCATGGGACGGACCTCGACCTTACGCTCGTCGTAGAGCATGGTCTGCTGACGCACCTCCCCACCGGAGGAGAGGACCCGGCGCTGCCGCTCGATCTCCAGGGTGAGCCCCTTTTCGACGCCGGAGAAGGAGTTCAGG
>JBKHJU010000033.1:0-9660 GCA_046537985.1 Longimicrobiales bacterium | reverse complement strand
ATTCAAGGGAGACGAATCATGAGCACGACTACCGACACGAAGGACACGACCCCCGAGCGGGCCGCTACCTGGACCATCGATCCCCAGCACTCCCAGGTGGCGTTCGAGGTCAAGCACATGATGTTCGCCAAGGTTCGGGGCCGTTTCGAATCCCTGGAGGGAGCCGTGGAGCTGGCCCCCGAAGACGACATCGAGAGCTCGCGGATCCACGCCGTGATCGAGGCGGCCAGCATCAGCACGGGACAGAACGATCGCGACGAGCACCTGAAGTCTTCGGACTTCTTCGACGTGGAGCGGTTTCCCGAGCTGCGTTTCGAGAGCAAGTCGGTGGAGCGCACGGGCGAGAACGAGCTTCTCGTGGTGGGCGACCTCACCATCCGGGACGTCACCCGGGAGGTCGAGCTGGAGGTGACCGAGCTGGGGAGCGGCACCGATCCCTGGGGCAACCAGCGGATCGGTTACAGCGCCTCCACCACGATCGATCGTCGCGACTACGGCCTGACCTGGAATCAGGCTCTGGAGGCCGGAGGAGTGCTCGTCGGAAACGACATCACGATCACCCTGGAGATCCAGGCGGTGGAGCAGTCGGGGGGTTCCGACTGACCGTGGAGGGCCAGGGGGCGGGCGCGACGCCCGGGAGGGAGCAGGAACGGAGGTCGGGCGTCGGCATCACCCCGCCGAGATACCGCCTGCCCGCGTCCGTCCGCCTCGGTCCGGCTCCACTCCGGGATCGACTCGGACTGTATCACTACGCCCTGCGGGTGCCGGGTCGCCCGGCCCTCGGTCGGTTCGCCCGACACCTGCAGGACGTGGGGAGCCGGGCCGGCACGGCCGACCACCTGGTCAGCGAGGCCCTGTATTTGACGGATCCCGACGGCCTCGGGATCGAGGTCTACAGGGACCGACCGCGGAGCACCTCGAGCCGGACGCCGGACGGGAACGGGTCGACGGAGTCGAAGACATCGCCGGTATCGAATGGGTCGAGCGGAGCGTCAGGGCGGCCGGATATCCCGTCGAGCCCGTCCGCGCGGTCCCGTCGACCGGCGGAGAGCCGCTGGAACGGAGGCCGAGCCGAAAGACGAATCCGGGGCGGGTCATCCGGGATCCCCGGGGCACGGTCGTGGTCGTGGCGGCGGGACGGGTGTGACGCCTCGGGCGCCCGGGTCCATCCCGGGGGAAGGAGCCGGGACGGAAGCCAGAAGCCGTGCGAGAGCGGCCCGGTAGGACTCCAGATCGAAGCCTTCCGGGTCGATGATCGATTGCAGCCCGCAGCCCTCGATGAGGCTCAACGCGGCGGCCGCGAGTCCTCCGGGTGTCAGCTGCCCGCCGCCGGCCTCTTCCCGACGCGCCCCGGGAGAGTCCTCTCCGGAGGATTCCAGGAGACCCTCGGCGAATCCCAGGAGGAGGGTCCGGTACCGCTCGAGGGCGCTCCGGACCCGGACCCGTATCTCGGGGTGACCCATGCCGAGGACCCAGTAGTCGAAGAACAGCTCCACGGGCTCCCGATCCGCGGCCGCCCTCTCGACCTCCCCGAGGACGAGGGCTTGGAACGCCTGCCGGGGCTCGAGCTCGGCGAGCTCGTTCGCGGCCATCAGGCGTCCTTCGTGCCGCTGCTCGAGGAGCCGGTCGAGGAGGTCCATGAGGAGCCGGTCCTTGGTATCGAAGTAGAAGGGGACGAGCCCGGGGCTGACCCCGGCTTCACTCGCGACCGCGCGAATGGTAAGCCGAGCGAGGGTCTCCCGGGCCGCCACCCGCCGTGCGGCCTCCAGGATCTCTTCTTTTCGCTCTCCGGCCGTGGCGCGGGGTTCGGGAACGTCGGGCATCGCGCCTCGTATTGATTGAAGGTTGAACATCCACTATGGTACGGCGACACTGTACTGAATGGGTGTTCAATGCTCAAGCGGCGGGCTCCACACGCCACCCCGTCCACGGGTGACGGGTCGTCGGACTTCCCCCCCCACGACCCGTCGCGAACTGTCGGCCGTCCTCCTTCCAGTGCTGCCTATGACTCCCGGTACTCCCCATCGAGACGCGATCCGCATCGCGGTCGTCTACGCCGTCGTGGCCGTCCTCTGGATCGTCGGAAGCGATATCCTGGTTCGCTCGTGGATCTCCGACCTGCAACAGACGATGTGGTTGGAAAGCCTGAAGGGGGTGGGCTTCGCGGTGGTCACCGGGACGCTGCTCTACGTCTGGATCCGGCGGCGCCTCCTCTTCCGGGACGACGAGCTCCGGAACCTGCGTATGCTGAACGAGCAGGTGCCGGACATGATCTTCCGCCTTCGGCTCCGTCCCCGGCTGGGATTTGACTACGTGAGCCCGGGGGCGGTGAACCTGGCCGGATTCACCCCGGAGGAGGTCTACGACGACCTCGGACGCGTGCTCGAGGCGGTCCATCCCGACGATCGAGAGAAATTGCAGAGATTCCTGGCGGATCCGGACTCCATCGAGGAGTCGGTGGAGCTCCGATGGATCCACAAGGAGGGCCACACGGTCTGGGTGGAGTATCGGGTGAGCCGTCACCTGGACGAGTCGGGTCACGTCGATGTCGTGGAGGGAATCGCCCGGGACATCACCCAGCGGAGGAAGGAAGAGGAGCAAAAAGCGCTCCTCGCCACGGCGGTGGACGCCGTGGGAGAGGCGATCTACATAACCGACACGCGGGGCCGGATCCAGTACGTGAATCCCGCCTTCACCGACATCACGGGCTACGCCGCCGGCGAGGCCGTGTCCGACACGCCCCGCATTCTCAAGAGCGGCCACCAGGACGAGGGCTTCTACCGAGAGCTCTGGGGGACGATCACCGCGGGCCGGACCTTCCGCGGAGAGATGGTCAACCGCCGGAAGGACGGCACGTTGTACGACCAGGAGGCCACCATCACCCCGGTCCGGGAGGACGGTGAGAGGATCAGCCATTACGTGGCCGTCGCCCGGGACGTCACCCTGCGAAACGAGATGGAGCGCCAGCTCCACCGAAGCTACAAGATGGACACCGTGGGCAAGATGGCGGCGGGTATCTCACACGACTTCAGGAATCTCCTGAACGTGATCCAGGTCAACGCGGAGTTCCTGAAGGAGAGCTTCGGCGCTCGGGATGGGACCGCGTCGGACGAGCCCGAGGAGGGCTTGCGTCAGGCCGAGGAGATCGAGTCCGCCGCCCGACGCGGGGCGGATCTGGTCACGGACCTTCTCACGCTGGCCAGGGAGAAGGAGCTCGAGATGCAGCCCGTGGAGCTGGATCGGTTGGTCAGGGACGCGGAGCGAGCGGTGAGAGCGGTCCTTCCGGAGTCGGTCAGCTTCGACTCGGAGCTCGAGGGAGGCCTGACCGTGAATGCCGACCCGAACGCCTTCCAGTACGTCCTCCTCAACCTGGCCACCAACGCGGGGAACGCCATGCCGGAGGGAGGGTCCCTGTCGATCCGGGCGTCGGCCGTCCGAGGACCCCTGGTCGACCATGAGGAGGGGGAGTCACCCGGCGCGAATGGCAAAGCGGCTTCCTACGCCAGGCTCACCGTGACCGACACGGGAGCCGGCATCGACCGGGAGGCCATGGGACGGATCTTCGACCCATTCTTCACGACCAAGGAGGAGGGGACCGGGTTGGGGCTCGCCATGGTACGGAGTCTCGTCCAGCAGCACGGCGGCTTCATCCAGGCCCACAGCGAGGTGGGGAAGGGAACCACTTTCGAGCTGTACTTTCCGCGGACCGAGCCGGCCGGCGTGGAGACCGAGGTGGACGAAAGTGCCGGCGGGAGGGCGAAGGATCTTCCCGGGGGCACGGAGCGTGTGCTCCTCGTCGAAGACGAGGCTCCCCTTCGGCAGGTGGCCGAGCGAGCCCTGAGCCGGCTGGGCTACGAAGTCGGCTCCGCCCCCAACGGCCGGGAGGCCCTGGAGAAGATCGAGGCGGCGGATGCGTCGTGGGACCTGGTCCTCACCGACCTGATCATGCCGGAGATGGGTGGGGTGGATCTCCACGAGACCATCCAGAACCGGGGCATTCCGCTGCGCTTCCTCTTCATGAGCGGATACGGCGCCGAGGAGCACGCGCTCTCCGCGAATCCCGATCGGTTTCGGATCTTCCTCCAGAAGCCGTGGACCGTCGAGGACCTGGCGTGGAAGGTGCGGGAGGCGCTGGACGAGCGTCCTTCTCCTACAGCCACTCCCCCGCCACCTCGGCGGTGAAGTCCAGGAAGCTCCGGGGCTCGCCGTCGAGGATGGTCCGGGTCTCCTCCGTCTGGGCCTCGGTCGCGGCGAGGCCCTCGTCCTGGAACATGGCGTACATGAGACGGAAGTCGTACGTCATCCAGGCGGGCATTCCCTGGCGGGCCTGCTCCTCCCACGCCTCCAGGTCGTCTCCTCCATACGTCACGTCCCGGTCCAGCGCCTCACCCCAGATCCGGGCGCAGTCCTCTCCGGTGAGGGGGTCGGGACCCACGACCGCGTAGGTCCTGTTGCGGTGGCTCGCGTCCTGGAAGGCGTTGGCCGCGGCCTCGGCGATGTCCCGGACGTCCACCCGGGAGACTCCCACGCTTCCGATGGGCTGGGGATATACACCGTGCTCGAGGATGGCGTCCCGGAACCAGTAGTCGTTCTGGAAGTAGTTGCTGGGCTGGAGGATCGTGTAGTCGACCCCCGACTTCTTGATGGCGTTCTCGATGGCGATCTTCGACGCGAAGTGGGGCATGTCGTGCCCCTGCTCCACGTTCTGGACCGAGAGGTAGACGATGTGGTCCATCCCGGCCCTCTTCGCCTCCTCGAGGGCGAAGAGCCCCTCTTCCAGCTCCGTCGGCGAGACCGGGTTCAGGAGGAAGAGTGCGTCGCTCCCCTCGAACTTTCCCTCGAAGGAGGTGGGATCGGTCATGTCGGCCTCCACCGGCTCGGGGTCGCCGGGGAGGTCCTCCACCTTCTCGGGAGAGCGGGTGACGACGCGAAGGGACTCTCCTCGCTCCGCCAGCTCCGCCACGACCGAGCTTCCCACGGTACCGGTCCCGCCCAGGATCAGATAGCTCATCAAAGGATTCCGTTCTCGGTTCGGGTTCTCGTTCGTGCGACCGGTGCTCCGATCGCTTCGGGGCTGGCTTTATCCCCTCGACCGCGAGGGCTGTTCCCCGGACGAAGATCTTCGGTCGGGTCCGGCGCGGGGTCCGCGTCGGCGCCGGAGAGAACCGTCCAGGCTTCAGCTTTTCGAGCCATGGCCTTAGGTTGAAACACCTGTTTCCCCCCGATGGTGGGACCCGTCGGCGCCGACCCGTTCGGGGGGTGTCCATCCAGGCGTGAGGATCCGAGTTCGTGATTGGTTCAAGTTCGTGAGCGGGAAGAAGGCCTTGAAGTGGATCGAGAGGATCGGCCTGGGGCTGGTCGGGGTGCTCCTGACCCTCGCCGGTCTCGGGTTCGCCTATCAGACCCGGGGCGAGGCCCGGGACCGCGAAGCCCTGGTCCCTCCCGGCCGGATGGTGCCGGTGGACGGCTTCGGCATGCACCTCCACTGCACGGGCCGGGGCAGCCCCACCGTGATCCTGGAGACTGGCGCGGCCGGCTTCGCCCAGACCTGGGCGTGGGTCCAGAAGAGCCTTTCCCGCACCACCCGGGTCTGCTCGTACGATCGGGCCGGGCTGGGATGGAGCGAGGACTGGGGAGCCCACGACGCCACGACCGTCGCCCACAACCTCCGGGCCCTCCTCCGCTCGGCCGGGGAGGCCGGCCCCTTCGTTCTGGCCGGACACTCCCTGGGCGGCAGCTTCGTCCAGGTCTTCGCCGATCTCTACCCGGAGGAGATCACGGGAGTCGGGATGGTGGACCCCGCCCATCCGGACCAGCTCGAGCGATTCGGGCCCGAGATTCGAAAGAAGCAGGAAGGCTTCCACGGCCTGATCGACGTCGCGTCGAAGCTCGCCCATTTCGGAGTCCTCCGGGCCTTCAACGTTCTCGGTGAGAGCGCCGACGGCCTCCCGGAGTCCGACTACCGGACCGCCCTCTTCTTCGCGTCCTCACCGGGTCACCTGGCCGCCTCCGACGCCGAGCTCGGGGCCTGGGAGGAGACGATGGACGACGCCCGGCGAGTGGAGGACCTGGGCGACGTCCCCCTGGTGGTGATCAGCCCCACCGTCGGCACGGAGGGCATGCCCGACGGCTTCCTGGAGATCCGTCACGAGATGCACCGGGAGCTCGCCGGCCTCTCCCGGGACGGCCGACATGTCTTCGTCCAGGGCGCCGACCACGTCTCCCTTCTGGTGAATCGGGACCACGCCGATCAGGTGGCCATGCATCTGCGGAGCCTGGTGGCCGAGCTCCGCTGGGGCGGGGAGCGATCGACGGAGTAGCGGTTTCCCTTTTCGCACCCGCACCGCTGCGGATCGCTCCTCACCGTTACAGGCGGAGCTCCACCGTCAGCGATCCGTCGGACGGGATTGGGGATCTTGCGCGGTCTCCACGGACACGGATCCTGCGGACAGCACGAAGGTGAAGGCTTCCTCGACGCTGACGTCGAGGGAGACCAGATCGCTCCGCGCCATCATGACCAGGTATCCGGAGGCCGGATTGGGCGCGGTGGGCATGTACACCGTGGCCGCTTCGCCACCGAGGCGGGCTCCCACCTCCGGTGGAGGGGATCCGGTGACGAAGCCGATGGCCCATCTCTTGTCGTCGGGCCATTTGAAGGCCACCACCTCCTGGAAGGCGATGCGATCCTCGCCCAGGACCGTCCTGAAGATCCTGCGGGATCCTCGATAGACCTGGCGGGCCACGGGCAAGCGGGCCATCAGAGCATCCCCGATGGAGACGAGACGCGCACCGAGGGCTCGCTCCGTCGACCAACCCACCAGCAGGAGGAGAACCACCAGCACCAGCAGTCCCACCCCGGGGGCGGACCAGCCCAGAGTCGGGTCCAGATAGCGGCCGAGGAGCCCATCCAGGCGGACGAAGAGCCAGGCCAGAACCCAGATGGACAGGCCCATCGGTCCGATGACGGCGAGGCCCCCGAGGAGATATCGGCGGAGGTTTCGCGGGCTCATTGAGATTCCTGTGTCGGGGATTCCGATTCGATCACGGCCCCGGCGTGGGGGCACCGCGCCGGCTCGGGAGGGCCCGGTCGGCGTGTCCGTGAACAGGCCGGAAGTTGGTCTTCGGCGCGCCGTGGGGCAATTCCCGCGAATCGAAATCCACACGCGCCCGGTTCCGGTTCTGGGCGTCGTCCTGCACGCCCTCCCCGGGATCAACAGGGTCGGGCGGTGGGCCCAGGCACAGCGGACCTGCCTCGGTCCCGGTCGTGGAGACGGCTGTCATGGATGGCCCTTCCGACTCGTTCCCATGGTGTGACCCTCGACGTTCGCCCTTGGGACCCGGAGACCATGAAGAGCCCTCGTCTTCCCGTCACGACCACGCCCCGAGCGCCGAATCGGCACTCCGGTCACCCCTCCGGATTCCCGGAATCCTCGTCCTGGCTGTTCCGGTGGTGCTGTCGGGTCTCGCGTGCTCCAACGATCCCGCGGGTCCCGGCGGTCCGGCCGCCGATCCCATCACGCGATTGCCCCGCGAGCTGACGGTCGAAGAGCAGAACCTGCTTGGTGCCAGCAACGCTTTCGCCTTCGATCTCGCCGAAGAGCTGTTGTCCGCAAAGCCGGGCGAGAACCTCTTCGTCTCTCCTCTCAGCGCCTCCATGCTCCTCGGCATGATCCTGAACGGCGTCGACGGAGACACCCACCGCGAGATGCGGAGGGTTCTCGGCCTCGATGGAACGAGCCAGGAGGAGATCAACCGGGGATACCGCGACCTCGTCGATCTTCTGGTGACGCTCGATCCCAGTGTCACCGTGGAGACCGGCAACTCCCTCTGGATCGACCGGGGATTCTCGGTTCTTCCGGACTTCCTGGAGCGGGTCCGGTCCAGCTTCGACGCCGAAGCGCGAGAGGAGTCGTCGCCACGTCGGCCCCCCGGGAGGTCCGGGTGGATCGTCCCTTCCTGTTCGTGCTCCGGGAGCGCCTGACCGGCACGATCCTCTTCATGGGTGTGGTGAACGACCCGGCGGCGTGACCTTCCGGTCCGCACCCGAGATATGTGCTTATTTTGCGCATGGGTCAATGTGACACGGCCTTTTCGGGGTCTTTGAGGGGTGTCCTCGACGGTGGAATTCACACCCGCAGCAGTGGATCGGGTGGCCGTTCGGGGCGTCTTCCCGGGACGAACCGGCAACCTTCAGGAGAGATCACGGACCCTCTCCCGGCATCACCGGAGCTCGTGGAACGGATTCTGCACCTCTTCAGGGTGAATCGACAGGATTCTTCCAGAGACAGGAGCAGGAAATGAAGATCGTGACGATGGGAACCCGAGCCCTGAGCCTTCTGGCCGGCGGCCTCTTCCTGGCGCTGGCGTTCGCCGTGGCACCGGTGCAGGCGCAGCAGCCCGCGCCGCAACCACAACCGGACCAGCAGCAGCAGCAGCAGGACGTTCCGGAGCTGGAGGGGGAGACGCTCGAGTCGTTCGCCGAGGCCTACATCGAGATCGGCGACGTCCGAACCGAGATGCAGAGCGAGCTGGAAGGCGTTCAGGACCAGAGCGAAGCCAACGAGATCCAGCAGGACGCGAACGAGCAGATGCAGACCATCCTCGAGGAACACGACCTTACCGTGGAGGACTATCAGCAGATCACGCAGGTCCTGAACCAGGATCCGGAGCAGCGGCAGGAGTTCGAGGCGCTCGTGCAGGAGCTCCAGGAGGACCAGGACGCCGGCTGATCGACCCATACCACAGAGCCGCACGGGAAGAAAAGGGGGCCCGGGGATCCGGGCTCCCTTTCTTTCGTCTCATCGGTCCGACCGACCGTCCATCGACGAATTCGGGGTCAGTCGGACTCCTTTCCGTCCCCCCCGTCCCCCCCGTACGCCTCCAGCCGCCGGTACAGGGTTCGCCGGCCGATGCCCAGGGTGTCCGCCGCCCTTCGCTTGTTTCCCTCGAGTCGATCCAGGACGTGGACGATGTACCTCCGTTCGACCTCATCCAGGGGCGGGAGCTCTCCGTCCTCCAGGAGCCGGATGCGCGAGCCTTCGGCGTCGGACGTACTTCCACCCAGGCCGGGGGCCTTCCCGGATCGCGGGGTGGAGCCGGCCGCGGCGGCCCGGATGCGCTCGGGAAGGTGCTCGGGCCGGATCTCGGAGCCATCGCAGTAGGTGACGGCTCGCTCGATGGCGTTCTCCAGCTCACGCACGTTTCCGGGAAACGCATAGGCGCGCAGCCGATCCAGCGCGCTGGTGGAGATGCTCTCCACCTTCGACTCGGTCCCGGCCGCGATCTTTCGCAGAAAGTGGAGCGCCAGGCGGCCGATGTCGTCTCCCCGCTCCCTCAGGGGAGGGACGTGGAGCTGGAACGTCTCCAGGCGGTAGTACAGATCCTTTCGGAAGGACTTCTCCTCCATGGCCCGGTCCAGGTCCCGATTCGTCGCGGCCACGATGCGGACGTCCACGGGAAGATCCTGATCGCTGCCCACCGGTCTGACCCGGCCCTCTTCCAGGACCCGGAGGAGCTTCGGCTGGAGCTCGACGGGCATCTCGGCGATCTCGTCCAGGAGGATGGTTCCGCCTTCGCTCTCCAGGAAGAGGCCTCGGCGGGCCGAAGAGGCACCGGTGAATGCGCCCTCGGCATGTCCGAAGAACTCACTCTCCAGTAGAT
>JBKHJU010000032.1:0-9713 GCA_046537985.1 Longimicrobiales bacterium | reverse complement strand
AGCCTGGAGCGCATCGAGCGGGGCGTGGCCGGCGTCCGGAGCTACTTCGGGCTCGAAGAGGCGCTCCGGAACCTGCAGTGGATCGAGCGGGGTGACAGCGTCTGGACCCACCGCGTTCCGGCATGGCCCGTCGAGTCCTGGGATCCCGGGGCGGGCTGGAGGGTGATCTCCCTCGGAATCCGGGCCCTGAAGCAGGATCCCCGAACCGCCTTCGGTGAGCGCCCTACCGGCGACTTCCTCCGGATGATGGGCGCGCGGGTAAAGAAACGGGTCGTCGATCTCGAGCGAAACGAGCTTCTCGAGCTCCTCGACCGTCGATCCGTCGAGCTGGACGGTCCGCCTCCGGATGTGTCGTCTCCGGATCGTCGTCCCTCCGATTCTCGGTCCGGCCGAATGGAGCGGAATCCCGAGGCGATCGAGCGGGGATTCGTGGCCGTCCGCCATGGGGGACGGATCCTGGGACGCGGTTGGGTGAAGGACGGGGTGCTGAGGAACGAGATCTCCAAGGTCCGATCCCGACGTCTCCTGGCGGATCTGGGTGCCCGCGGGACGGACGACGGAGGAAGCGACTCATGAATGATTCCGGACCCATCGAGGCGGAGGTGCGCGGCACCGGCGCCACGGGCGACGGCGTGGCCGGAGAGGACGAGGGCGACATTCCGGGGATCTCCGAGGAGGTCTTCAAGGAGGCCCTCTCCTTCCATGCCGCCGGGGTGACCATCGTAGCGGTCCGGGTCGGTGAGAAGGTCCACGCCACCACGGTTTCGTCCTTCATTCCGGTGTCCGCGTCGCCTCCCAGGGTCCTGGTCTCGGTGGGAGGCAACGCCCAGGTCCTTCCCTTCCTGGAGGAGGGGGTGGGGTTCGTGGTCAATCTCCTGGGCGCGGGACAGCGCAGGCTGGCCACCGTTTTCGCCGACTCCTTTCCGGTGGGTCCCTCCCCGTTCCCGGACACCGGCGAGCCCGAGATCCCCGGTGCTCTGGCCTCCCTGCGATGTCGGGCGACGTCCGTGATGGACACGGACGGAGGGATCCTGGCGGTGGCCCGGGTGGAGCAAGCCCTGGTTCGGGGAGGCGAGGCGGCCCTGGTCCGCTACCGGCGAGGCTACCACTCGGTGGGAGAAGGGAAGGAGTGACCCCGGCGCGCGAGGGGAGTCTCTCCCGTCGGCGGATGGTCGGTCCGGTCGTGCCGGTGCGTTCGCGGGCCGCCTCCGCTTGTTGCCCGCGTGGGCCCGATGACCGTAGATAACAGTTCCCCGCGGGGTGGATCACTCCCAGGAGGATCCGCCTCCGGGCGGATCTTGTCGACCTTCGGAGCCGGAGGCCTTCCATGCGACGCCTGAGTCGATCCGTCGTTCGGTGCTTTTCGATCCTTCTCCTCGCCGTCGCCGCCGGCTGCGGGGGACCGGATGCCTCCGGAGGCTCGGGCGGCTCCCAGACGGCGGACGTCACGGCCTTCGTGGGCGCTCGCATCGTCGACGGGACCGGGGCCGCTCCCATCGAAGACGGAGCGCTGGTGGTCCGGGCCGGCCGGATCGCCGCCGTGGGTCCGGCTTCGGACCTCGAGGTGCCCGAGGGAGCCGAAGAGGTGGACCTGTCGGGCCGGACCGTGGTTCCGGGCATCATCAACGCCCACGGCCACGTGGGAAGCGCCCGGGGGCTGGAGAGCGGACCAGAGGTCTACACCCGTGAGAACATCCTCGACCAGCTCGAGGTGAACGCCCGCTACGGGGTGTCGACCGTGGTCAGCCTCGGGGGTGACGGTCCCGAAGGGATTCGGGTCCGGGACGAGCAGGACGATTCCGGGCTGGAACGGGCCCGCCTCTTCGTGGCCGGGCCGGTCCTGGATCCGGACACGCCCGAGGAGGCCGTCGAGCAGGTGGCGGAGGTGGCGGAGATGGGGGTGGACTGGGTCAAGATCCGCATCGACGACTTCCTGGGTCGGGGGCAGAAGATGCCCCCGGAGGTCTACGAGGCCGTCATCGACGCCGCCCACGAGCGGGATCTGCCGGTGGCCGTCCACATCGTCTATCTGGAGGACGCCGTCGGTGCCCTGGAAGCCGGGGCCGACCTCATCGCCCACAGCATCCGAGACGCCCCGGTCGATGGCGAGCTCCTGGATCTGATGAGAGAGCGGGAGGTCTGTCTGGTGCCGACCCTGACCCGGGAGGTCTCCACCTTCGTCTACGCCGAGCGCCCGGACTTCTTCGACGATCCCTTCTTCCAAAGGGAGGTCGACCCGGAGGTGATCGAGACTCTTCAGGAACCCGAGCGCCAGGCCGCCATGGCCGAGAGCGAGTCGGCCTCGTGGTACCGGGAGCACCTTCCCCTGGCCCAGGAGAACATGGTCCGGATGCACGAGGCGGGTGTCCGGGTCGCCCTGGGGACCGACTCGGGGCCGGCTGCCCGATTCCAGGGCTACTTCGAGCACATGGAGATGGAGCTCATGGCCGAGGCGGGAATGTCCCCGGAGGAGATTCTCCGATCCGCCACGGGGGTGGCCGCGGGCTGCACGGGGCTGGAGGAAGACCTCGGCACGCTGGAAGAGGGAAGGTGGGCCGACTTCGTGGTCCTGCGGGAAGATCCCCTGGCGGACGTCCGGAACATGCGGAGCATCGACCAGGTCCGGGTGGCCGGCAACCGGGTTCCCGGGAGCCACTGGGAGACTCCGTGAAGTCCCCGACTTCATGACGACACCCGACCGCGGGAACAGCCCCGGGCCCGACTCTGGATCCGACGTCGGACCACCCTCCGTCGACGAGATCGTCGACGTGGACGTCGTCGTCATCGGAAGCGGGATCTCCGGTCTCGTCTTCTCCCTCAACACGGCCCGCGCCGCGTCGGTGGTGCTCATCACGAAGAAGGCGGAGGCCGACTCCAACACGAACTACGCCCAGGGAGGGATCGCCGCGGTTCTGGGCCCCGACGACGATCCTCGGCTGCACATCGAGGACACACTGGAGGCGGGAGACGGGCTCTGCCATCCCGACGTGGTGGAAGAGGTGGTCCGGGAGGGTCCGGCCCGGATCCGGGATCTCATGGCCTGGGGGGTGCGCTTCCACCACGGCGAGGACGGGCTCCACCTGGGACGGGAAGGGGGTCACTCCCGTCGGAGGATCGTCCATGCGGCGGACCGGACGGGGCGAGAGATCGAGCGAGCCCTCCTGGAGGCGTGCGCCGAGCTGAACGTCCGAATCCTCGAGGATCACCTGGCGGTCGATCTGAGGCCCGTGGTGGACCCGGCTACGGGAGAGCTACGGTGCGGCGGGGTCTACGCCCTGGACCACGACCTGGATCGGAGGGTCCTCTTCCGGGCCCCGGTGACGATGCTGGCCAGCGGGGGGTGCGGAACGGTCTACCGCCACACCACGAATCCGTCCATCGCCACGGGAGACGGGGTGGCCATGGCCTACCGGGCCGGAGCCCGGGTCGGGAACATGGAGTTCATCCAGTTCCACCCCACGGCCCTCTATCCCACCGAGGACCCCGCGTTTCTCATCTCGGAGGCGGTTCGGGGAGAGGGCGCCGTCCTCAGACGCAAGGACGGGTCGTCCTTCATGGAGGCGTACGACGCCCGGGGCTCCCTCGCCTCCAGGGACGTCGTGGCCCGGGCCATCCACCGGGAGATGAAGACGACGGGAGACGATCACGTGGTTCTCGACATCTCGCCCATTCCCCGGGACCAGATGGAGCTCCGGTTTCCTGGAGCCGTGGCCGGGTGTCGGGAGCGGGGAATCGATCTCTTCGAGGACGGGATCCCGGTGGTGCCCGCGGCCCACTACGTTTGCGGGGGCGTGGAGACCGATCTCGCGGGCCGGACCAGCGTTCCCGGGCTCTACGCCGCGGGGGAGGTCACCTTCACGGGTATGCACGGCGCCAACCGCCTGGCCTCCAATTCTCTCCTCGAAGCGGTCGTGCTGAGCCAGCGGGCGGCCGAGGCCGTCCTCCGGGATATGGACGAGGGTGCAGCCGGGCGGAACGAGGAAGTGGAAGGCCTCGAGATTCCCCCGGCGGAGCTTTTCGGTCCGGGTCGGGTCGCGGACCCCGACCCGCCCGCTCGCCCGGACCCGCTCGCCCGCGCCGATCGTCCCGACGGGGAGGACGGCGCTGCCGGGCTCGACGGTCGGGACGACGGCTCCCCCGCGGCTGGAGACGCGCAGGGAGCCCGGAGGCGCCTCCGGGACCTCATGTGGGAAAAGGTGGGAATCGTGCGGTCGGACCGGGAGCTGGACGAGGCCGCTGCCGAGCTCGAGCCTCTGTTGAGGGAAAGGGAGGCGCGGTGGAGAGAGGGTCCCTGGTCGGTGGAGGCCGCCGAGCTCCGAAACCTCGTGCTCACGGCGTGGCTCATCGTGGAGTGCGCGCGCAGCCGGAAGGAGAGCCGGGGGCTGCATCACAATGTCGACCATCCCCGGCGAGACGACGCATCCTTCCGGCACGACACCCTGGTGCGACATCCTCTTTCCGCGGCTCCGGTGGAGGTGGGTGGGGGCGGAGGAGGGCGGCGAGAGTCCGGGAGCTGAGAGTGATTTTCAGTTTCGTTTAATCGCGCGTAAGTCGTTGCGCTTGACGAACTTACGGGGATTCGGTACCTTCTTCCCAGTCCAGAGCGTCCTCAATCGATCGGGAGGAGCACCATGGCAGAGCCCCAGAGAAAGACTTCGGCGCGTGCGTCCACCGTGGCGTCCTGCGCCGCGACCGACTGCAGCCACAACGAGAGCCGGGAGTGCACGGCGGACTCCATCGAGGTCCGCATGAGCGACGGGATGGCCACCTGCGCGACCTACGATCCCGAGAAGCCCAAGGCCCGCCCGTAGTCGTCGCCGCCATCGTCGGCGGAACTGTCCCGCCGACGTTGCCAGCCGAAGGAGAGAGCAGGACCTGGTGGCCCGCCGGTGACGACGCCGGCGGGCCACGCCTCTTTCCACCGCGCTTCCTTCCGAGCTCTCTTCCACCCGGACACCGGGCTCTGGTTGACATCCGCCGATTCAACGGCTATTCTGGGACGCCGTTGAGAATGACTTTCAATAACGATCTCCGGAGCTCTGGTGACGACCCGCCCCTTGCAGATCGCCCGGGCCCCTTCGGCTGGCCGGTCCTCCCCTGCTGCCGACGACGACCTCTCCCCCACGGGTGGCCTCGTGCTCCGACTCGTCAGGTCGCCTGACGGGAGCGACCGGGAATTTCTCTTCCGCCGGGTCGCTCGCGAACTCGGGACCCTTCAGGATCCCGAGCGGGAGGCCTTCCTCCAGGTCGTCGAAGCCCTCGAGGCCTCTTCCGGATTGGAAGACGCCCTCCTTCTCTGGGCCGGCTTCCTGGAGCGCCGCCGTCGGCTGTCGGGCGCCGCCCGGGTCCTGGACGCGGCCATGGAGGTCGCCGCCGACGATGCCGAGCTGATTCTCCATGCCGCCCGCATCTCCCGAAAGGGCGGGGACCTGGACCGGGCCCGCTCCCTCTATCGCCGGGTCCGTCGTTTCGAGGGTCCCGACGCTCGACTGACCCTCATGGCGGAGGTCGGCCTCGCCCTTCTCTCGTCCGACTCGGAGCGGGGGCTGGGACGGGTGCTCCGCCGAGCCGTGCGGAAGGGCGACTTCGAGGTCGCTGCCGTGGCCCTGGAAGAGCGGGCCGCCGCCCGACGCCGCCGGGGGGACCGGAAGGGCGCGCTGAGGGACTACGCGGCCGCCTGCTTGCGATACGGGGACCCGGCGGACCGGGGCCGGGTCATCCACGCGGCGGCTGACGTCCTGGTGGCGGCCGGCGATCCGCTTGCGGCCCGACAGGTCCTTCTGGAGATTGAGGGGCTGGGAGTCGCGGGCCAGTGGTCCCGGGCTCGTTCCCGGCTCCGGGAGATCTCCCGAGCGCTCGGAGACGAGCTGGGGATTCGCCGCTGGAAGGCGGATGCGCACCGCCAGCTGGTCTCCCTGGCCCCCAGCAAGAAGGTCGCCCGGGAGCGGTCTCTGCTTCCGGAGGTCTCCCGGTGGATCGGACGTCTTCGTGGGACCGCCCGGCAGGTGAGCTGACCAGGGCCACGGACCGATCCCCGACCAAGTACCCGAGCGCCGAGCAACGGCCGGTTGCTACCCGACGGGTCGGTCGCTGCACAGCCGGGCGGTCGCTGACCAGCCGGTCGGTCGCTGACCAACCGGGTATTCCGAGGAGCCGCATGTCGGACGGAAGGAAGCGCTTGATCGTGGTGGGAGACCGGGTCCTCATCGCTCCCGAGGAAGGCGAGGAGAGGACGAAGGTCGGTCTCTATCTTCCCGCCACCGCCGTGGACAGCAAGAAGGTCCAGGGAGGCCGGGTGGTCGCCACCGGTCCGGGCACGCCGGTCTCGGCTCCCACCGAGTTGGACGAAGAGCCCTGGAAGATCGGATCGGCCGAGCCCCGCTACCTCCCGGTCCAGGCGGAGGTCGGAGACTACGCCATCTTCTTCCGACAGGCCGCCGTGGAGATCACCTTCGAGGGCGAGGAGTACCTGGTCGTTCCCCACGCCGCCATCCTCACCCTGGTCCGGGACGAGTCCCCCTTCGACGAGCGCGACCTCGACGCGCCGGACGACGACCTCCCGACCTGAAGACGTCCAGATCCGGCGAGGACCTGGAAATCCGAGGGGATGGACCGGCCGTGGCGGCGGGATCCCTTCCTCACTCGCCGACGACCGTCACCACGACGGTCCGCCTCCTCGCCCGGGTGTCGCAATCCACAAGCACGACCTGCTGCCAAGTGCCCAGGGGTAGCTCGCCGTCGATTACGGGCAGGGCCAGCGACGGACCGATGAGGCTGGCCCGCACGTGGGAATGGCCGTTGTCGTCATTCCACGTCTTCTCGTGCTCGTAGCTCCCGTCCTCGGGGGCGATTCCCTCGAGGGCCGCGGCGATGTCGTGGTCCACGAGGCCGGGCTCGTACTCCAGGGTCGTGAGGGCCGCCGTGGAACCCGTGACCATGGCCGTGCACTGCCCGGTCCGCACGGCGCTCTCTCCGACGATGCGTCTCAGCTCGTCGGTGAGATCCAGGATGTCCACGTTTCCATCCGTCGAAAGCTCCACGCGCTCGGCGCGTGCGGTCATGAGATCTCCTCGTTGAATCGGTTTCCGAAGGAGCGTTCAGGGGACGAGCCGGGGAATTCGTCGGAAGAGGTGCGGACTTCATCGAGCCCTGTCGTCTCCAGCCATCCGAAGAAGTCCTCGGCGGTGGCGTCGGCGAAGGAGACGGGGATCCCGCCCCGCCGCTGGATCCACCGCTCCTCCTCCTTCTCGAAGACCCTCACCAGCACGGGAACACGGTTTCGCCGCGCCATCTCGAGAACGGGTCCGTTGTCCCGGGCCCTCCGGAGGGTCGAGACGACGACCCGCGCCGACGTCACGTCTGCCGCCACCAGCGCGTCGCGGTCGGCCGCGTCTCCCCGGACCACCGGGATCTTCGCGTTCTCCAGCGCGGCCACCACGGCCGGGTCCCCTTCCACCACCGTGACCGGAACGCCCTCCAGGAACAGGAGGTCCAGAACCTGCATTCCGTTGGATCCGCAGCCCAGGAGAACCACGTGCCCTTCCGCGGGCGGGGCCCCGTCACCGGAAAACCGCTTGGGGCGACGGTGGGGGTGCCAGCGCATCACCGACCACGTCACCCGATCGGTGGCCAGAAGGGGCGTCGCCGACATGGTCAGGACGGTGGTGAGGGCGATGACCGTGAAGACGACGGGCTCCACGAGGCCCAGCGTCACTCCCTGGAGAGCCACCACCAGGGAGAACTCGCTGGTCTGGGCCAGGATGAACCCCGACAGGATTCCGTTGCGGGCGGTGAAGCCCCACCTTTCGGCGGCCACGGCCACGATGGGGGGAGTGGCCAAGATCACGATTCCCGCCAGCACGACGCTCTCGACCAGCTCCCGGCCTCCGGGAACGACGATCCATGTTCCCAGGGCCGTGAAGAAGAGGGCCGAGAAGAAGTCGGTGAGAGACGTGAGCTGTCCCCGGACCGCCGTTCCCGCCGGGAAGCGCGACAGGGAGAAGCCGGCCAGGAAGGAGGACGTCACCGCCGGCACGTCGAGAACCGTCCCGACGCCGAGGAAGCCGAACAGAACACCCAGGGAGACCAGGAGCCACGTCTCCCCGTCCGACGAGATCCGCCGGAAGATCGCGGGGACGACCCACCTCCGGGTGGCCAGGGAGAGGAGGACGAGGACGAGGGCCGCGCCCAGCGCCGCCGCGATGGAGGCCACTCCCGCTCCCACCCACGTCAGGACCGGGATCAGGGCGATGATGGCCAGGTCCTGGAGCAGGAGCACCCCCATGACGAGCCGACCGTGGGGCTCGAACATCTGCTTCCGCCGCTGGAGGAGGCGCACCCCCAGGAGCGTGGAGCTGGCCGCCAGGGCCGCCGCCATGTAGAGGGACGCCTCCCACCCGTATCCGAAGAGGAGGGCCGCACCCAGACCCAGGCCGCCCAGCGCGAGGAACTGGAGCGTGGCGATGCGGAAGGTGATGGACCGGAGCCGACCCGAAGCGGGGACCTCCAGGGCCGTCCCCGCCGTGAAGAGCAGCACCGAGAGGGAGAGGACCAGGACGTCCTCGACCGTGGGCGCGCTCACCAGACCTGTCACCGAGGCCAGAGCCCCGGCCACCACCATGAGGGGAACGGCCGGGACTCCGCTCCATCGGGCGATGCCATGGGCGATCGCGGCCACGGCGAGGAGGACGGCGACCTCGATCATGCCGGGCGCCCCGCCTCGTCTTCGGGGGCTACGCCCAGCACTCCCAGCTCCCGGAGATGGGAGGCGAAGCGGCGGGCACCCTCGTGCTTGGGGTCCATGAGGTGGGAGGCGCCGGCGGCGGCGAGCTCCTCCTCCACCGAGGGGTTGAAGGCGTGGATGCTGGAGGGAACACCGGCTTTCTGGGCCTGATGGGCCAGGAGCTTGTTCGTGTCCTCGATCTGGAGAGCGGACACGAGGAGCCGGGCTCCGGCGAGGTTCGCTTCTTCCAACACATCGAGCCGCTCCACGTCTCCCGCGAGCGTCAGGGTCGGCAGGCCCGCCAGCTTTTCCGGATCCCGGTCCACGGCCAGCACCTCGTGCCCCTCGCGGGTCAGGCGCTCCACGAGGGCCCGACCCAGGGTGTTCATCCCCACGACGATGACGTGGGAGTCGAGGGACACCTCTCGACCCTGGGACTCGGCTTCTGCGAAGTCCCGGATCGCGGCCTCGGCGGTCCCGGCTTCTGCGGCGTGGGCCGACCCGGTGTGGGGTGCCCCGGGCTCCGCCGCTCCCGCGCCGTCACGCACCCTTCGACCGGGACCCGGCGGCTCATCCCTCCGGCTCCCGACGATCCGAAGGAAGGGACTCTGCCGAAATCGGACGTACAGCTCGTCCCTACGGACGAGGAGGAGGGACGAGCCGGCGATGGTCACGAGACCCACGACTCCGATGACCGAGAGGGCCACTTCGTCCAGGTATCCGGCCTGGGCGGCGAGAGCCGCCAGCACGAATGAGAACTCGCTCACCTGGGCCATGGCGAGGCCGGTGCGGAAGGCGGTCTCGGCGTCCTCGCCGGTCCTTCCCAGGATCCAGAGAAGGAGGACGCTCTTCCCCGCCAGGACGAAGACCACGAGGGTCGCCACCACTCCGATCTGCGAGCCGGCGGCCGCCGGGTCCATCTGGATTCCCAGGGCCACGAAGAAGATGGCGAGGAAGAAGTTGGTCAGGGGGCCGAGACGTCGGGCCAGGG
>JBKHJU010000031.1:0-9743 GCA_046537985.1 Longimicrobiales bacterium | reverse complement strand
GCCTCCGGGAGACCGACCTCCCGGGACTGGAGATCGAGACCCGGGGATATTCCCTCCAACCCCGCTACCGGCGGCCCGACGCCGGCGGCACCCGGGAGATCGACGGGTTTACGGCCCGCAACATGATCGAGGTCACGGTCGATGATCCGGCGAGCGCAGGGGCCCTCGTCGACGCCGGTATCGGGGCCGGCGCCAACCGGGTGGCCTCCCTGACCTTCCTGGCCTCGGACACGGAAGAGGCCCGGCTTCGAGCCCTACGGGACGCCGTGGCGACCGCCCACCGCGAGGCGGAGGCCATGGCGGGGGCGCTGGGGATGTCGCTGGGTGAGCCCCTGGAGGTGACCGGAGGTGCGGACCGGAGTCCCCCGACGCCCATGCCCTTCCGGATGGAATCCGCGACCTTCCAGGACGCGTCGACCCCGGTCGAACCCGGGACCCGGGCCGTGAGCGCATCGGTCACGATCCGCTACACCCTCCGAGGCGGCCAGCCGTGATCGTCGACCGGATCGTCGACGGTCTGACCGGCAACGAGGTCGAGACCGGTCCCGAGCACGACGACCCGGCCCTCCGGGGTCGCACCTACGGCATCCCCTTCGACATGGTGTGGAGGGCGGCCCTCCGGGTGGCCGAGGGCCGGCGGCGATGGACGATCACCCGCCGGGACGACCTGGAGGGACGCATCGTGATCGAGGCGACGACCCTCGTCTTCAAGTTCGTCGACGACATGGAGGTGAACATCAGCCTGGACGAAAACGCCCAGACGCGGGTGGACGCGCGCTCGAGCTCCCGGAAGGGAAAGGCCGACCTCGGGACCAACGCCCGGAGGCTCCGGCGGTTCTTCCGCGACCTCGACCGTGAGGTGGCGCGGGTCCCGACCCGAAAGGCGTCCCGCCGGTGACCAAAGGTCCGGAGAGCTCGGAGTCGACCCCCACGGATCCCGGTAGCGCAGGGCGCGCCGGCTCGGAGCCCGGCAGCGGAGAGCCGACGAGATCGGAGGGGGAGTCCGGACTCCCGTGGTACCGGAGGCTCCACTGGCAGGTCTTCATCGCCATGCTCCTGGGGGGACTGGTGGGCCTCGCCTTCGGAGAGGCCGCGGCCGACCGGATCGGGTGGATCGGCGACCTCTTCATGCGGCTTCTCCTCATGATCATCGTTCCCCTGGTCATCACCTCCATCATCTCCGGGGTCGCGTCGGTGGGCGGAGGGCGGGATCTGGGCCGGCTCTTCGGAAAGACGCTCGGCTACTACGTCCTCTCCAGCTTCCTCGCCGTCAGCGTCGGCCTCTTCCTGGTAAACCTGATCCAGCCGGGTGTTGGATCGGACATGATCCAGGTGCCCCCCGGCGAGCTCCCGGAGCTCGAGACCCCGGCCTCACCGGTGGAGCTCCTGATGGACATCGTCCCGGAGAACGTGATCGAGGCAGCCGCCACGGCGGACATGCTGGCGCTGATCTTCTTCAGCATCGTCTTCGGCGCCGCCATCACCACCATGCCCGAGGGGCCCCAGAAGCGCCTGACGGAGCTCTTCGACGCCCTCTTCGAGGCGATGATGCGGCTGACTTCGGGGATCATCAAGCTGCTCCCCATCGGAGTGTTCGCCCTCATCGCTCGGATGGTGGGAACCACCGGGTTCGAGGCGTTCCGCCCCCTGGCCCTCTACGCTGCGACGATCGGAACCGGGCTCACGATCCACCTCTTCGTGACCCTTCCGCTTCTCCTCCTCTTCCTGGGGAGGATCTCGCCGAAGATCCATTTCGCCAACATGCGGGAGCCCCTCCTCATCGCCTTCTCCACGAGCTCGTCGGGTGCCACCCTTCCGGTGAACATCGCCGCCGTGGAGAAGAAGGTCGGGGTGTCCAACAAGGTCACCTCCTTCGTCCTTCCCATGGGGGCGACGGTGAACATGGACGGGACCGCGATCTTCGAGTGCGTGGGCGCCCTCTTCATCGCCCAGGTCATGGGCTTCGACCTCACGGTCATGCAGCAGGCCGTGGTGGTCCTCACCGCGCTCCTGGCCTCCATCGGCGCCGCCGCCGTCCCCTCGGCGGGGCTCGTCGTCATCTTCATCGTCCTGGAGGCCGTCGGGCTCCGGGGCCCCGACGTGAACGCGGTGGTGGGGTCCATGCTCGCCATCGACCGCCCCCTGGACATGTACCGGACCTCGGTCAACGTCTTCAGCGACTCGTGCGGAGCGGCCATCATCGCCCGGAGCGAGGGCGAAGACGAGGTCGACGCCGAGATTCGATGACGACGATCCTCGCGGTTCGATGAGATCTTTCGGCGAGGATTCCCCGGTGGGCGACGGGGCACGCGTCCCGCCCGGCCGACTCCCTGCGGGCCGGCTCCCGGCCGGCTCGCCACGGGCCTTCCGGGCCGGATTCGCGGACGGATTCGATCGGAGTCGCGCGGCCGTCGTCCTGATCGCCCTCGTCCTTGCGTGGGGCTGCACCGACGAACCTCCCGTCCCCTCCGAGGAGGCCCCGGTGGACTCGGTGGCGCGGGAGTCGGCGCCCACCGAGACGACCCGGACGTACGAGCGGGTCCTGGCCTTCGCCACCCTGGAGGGAGGCGCCCCGGCGGTGGGTCCGGCGGCTAGCCCGGGAACGACGACGGAGGGCCTGGAACCGCCGGCGGCCGACCAGGCGCCCGAGCCGGAAGAGGTCGAGGCCCCGTCGGACACCATGCTCGTGGTTCCGATCTTCTTCCTGGCCCGGACGACTCGCGAGGGAGTCCTCCGCAGCATCCGCGGTCGGGTGGGCCGGGGAGCGAGCTGGGAACCCTTCGCCGAGGAGGAGTGGCTCGGGCCCGCGTCCCGCACGCCGTGGAGGATCGTCCCCCGGGGTCCGGTACGTCTGGTGGTGGGAGACGGCGGCGCCCTCGAGACGGTGATCTTTCGGGATCCTCCCCGGCTGCTGGAGCTGGATCTGGGCGAGCAGCTCGCGGAGTGGACGGGAACCGGCGGGAGCACCTTCCGTCTCGAAGCCAGCTCGGTACTCCTTGGATCCCGGACCTTCGACGGCATCACCCTGGACATGGCCCGGGGGCAGGATCTGGCCGACGGCGCTCCGGGGGACTGGGCGTTCCTGGTGTCGGGAGACTCCCTGCAGCTCGTGCTCGAGAGCCCGACACAGGCTCCGCCCGGCACCGATTCCGCCTTTCGGGCCTACGGGCGGGTCGACTTCCGTCAGCTCCAGTGGCCCGAGATCACGGTGGATTGGTCCGAGACCCGGGCGTACGAGCCGGCCCGGAGGGACGTCCCCGCCGCCTGGCGATTCCGGGCGACGGGCCCGGGGGGTCCCGAGATCTCGGGATCCTTCTCCAGCCGGAGCGCCCAGCTCGCGGCCGGGAGCGGCGAAGGACCGGTCCTCCCGGTGGACGCCCTCTTCATCGTCTCGGGCACGATCGTCCTGGAGGGGAGCGAGTACCCCGTGCAGGGCCTCTACCGGCATCGGAGGGAGTGACGGGATGCCGTCGCGGCACCCCGGGCGTCCCATCGCCTCGTGCGACCACGCTGTCTTCACCGCGCCGGGAACCCCCTCTTGACGTCCGAGCTCCTCCGCGCCCTCCTGACGGTGGCCTTCGGGGCCCTGGCCGGGGGCGTCACCAACACCCTTGCCATCTGGATGCTCTTCCACCCCTACCGTCCCCCCCGGATCGGGCGGTGGCACCTGAGCTTCCTCCAGGGAGCGGTACCCAAGAATCAACCCCGTCTCGCAGCCGCCATCGGGCGGACGGTGGGCGGCAAGCTCCTCACCGAGGAGGACCTGGCCCGGGCCTTCCGGAAGCCGGAGTTCCGCGGGGCCTTCGACGACCGCCTCGCCGCCTTCCTGTCGGTGGTCCTCCACGAGAAGCGGGGGTCTCTGCGGGAGCTCCTCTCCGACCCCCTCCTCTCCGAGATCGAAGCCATCGTCGACGAGGCCGTGGACCGGAGGGTCGATCGCTTCGAAGCCTTCATCGACTCGCCGGAATTCGACGACTACCTCCGGCGCCGGGCCCGGGACATCGTGGGGACCGTCGCGGACGAGCCCGTGGCGGGAATCCTGACGCCGGCCCGGGAAGCGAGTCTCACCACCACCGTGGACGAGTGGATCGGCCGTGCGGTGGAGAGCGAGGGTGTCCGGCATGCGCTGAACGACTACCTGGAGCGGGTCAGCCGACACCTGCTGGAGCCGGAGCGGACCTTCGAGGAGACCCTGCCACTGGGTCTGGTGGGCGCCATCGAGCGGGCCGTCGGCTCCTACCTTCCGGTGGCCATCGAGCACCTGGGACGGCTGCTGGACGATCCGGGAGCCCGGGAGCGATTCGAGCGCACGATCCACGACCTCATGCACCGCTTCCTCCGGGACTTGAAGTTTCATCAGAGGGTGGTGGCCCGTCTCGTGGTCACGGAGGACACGGTGGACCGGGTGCTGGACACGATCGAAGAGGAGGGAGCGGAGCGCCTTTCCGAGATGCTCCAGGATCCGGCGGTCCAGGACGCCATGTCCCGGGCCATCAACGGCGCCATCGTCGAGTTCCTGGGAAAACCCGTCTCGTCGGTGCTGGGAGAGCCCGACGATCCGGCGGTGGAGAGCGCCCGGGAAACCGTGGCCGAATGGATCGTGGGCATGGCCCGGGACCCCGCCACACGAAAGTTCGTGGTGGAGAAGCTGGAACGGGTTCTGGCCGAGACCGGAGCCCGGACCTGGGGGGACATCTTCGACCGCCTCCCTCCCGAGAAGCTCTCCCGGTGGATCGCCTCGGCGGCCCGGAGCCTGGAAGCCCGGAAGCTCTACCGGGAAGGAGCGAAGGGTCTGGCCCGGCGGCTGTTGGAGCGTCCCATCGGACGCCCCTCGGACTGGCTGCCCGAAAACGCCCCCCGGCGCATCGAGGCGGCCATCGGCGATCCACTCTGGGAGTGGCTCCAGACCCAGGTGCCCGACGTGGTGGAGCGGCTGGACGTCGGAAAGCGCGTGGAGGAGAAGGTCCTGGACTACCCGACGGAGAAGATGGAGGAGCTGGTCCGGAAGGTGACCGAGCGAGAGCTACGAATGATCGTCCGGCTCGGATATCTCCTCGGAGCGGTCATCGGATGCGCCCTCGTCGTCGTCGACACCTTCGTCGGCGGGTGAGGGCGTCCCCGGGTTCCCGCCGGGACCGGGCCGGGGCCGAGACCCCGCCCGGGGATCGGCCAGCCCCTCGTCGTCCTCCCCGAAACGGAACGGGTTTCGGCGATCTCGCTGGGTGGGGATGCCCGTCACCCGTGCCATGAGATCCAGGGGAGTGAAGTGGCGAGTCGCCTTCCGCCTGCGCCCGGGCTCGCTCATGGCCCGGTCGATCTCCTCCTGGCTCTGATCCCAGGTGCCGAGGCCCGCCCAGATACCGTACAGGAAGGCGGCCACGGCCCCGAGGATCATCAAGATGGTCCAGAAGCTCACGATCGATCCGGGGTTGGAGAACGAGGCAGGACGAAGAAGGATCCGGAGCCTTCCCGGAGGGTGCCGGAAGGCACGCTCCTGGTGTAAAACCCGGAACCGGCCCGGGTTCCGGCGACGGCCGCCGTCGGATGGGTCGCGGGGAAATCGGGAGCGGGCGCCTTCAGCCCCCGGCGGGCCTCAACCCCGACCGAGGGTCTCGAGGGCCAGATAGACGATCCCCACCGTCAGGATGATGGGGATGGCGTTGGTGCCGACGGCCACCATGGCCACGACGGTCCAGAAGATGAGGTGGGTGAAGGTATAGCCACCCGGAAATAGATCCATCTTCGCCGGCCTCGGTCTCGTGCTGGAGTTCGGAAACGGTGCGAGGCGGAGCCCTCGGGTCCACCTCCGAGCCGCCGACAATATGGTCCAGGTCGAGCCGGGTGTCCAACCCCCGGCCTTCCCCCGACCGGCCTCCGTCGGGCCGTCGACCCGGTGCCATGCCCGCTCTCCAGCAAGTGTCCCTCCTCCCGATCCCGCTTCCGCCCTCCTTCACTTCTTCACTTCTTCTTCGCCCGCACCCGGTTCCGCGCCTGGGCCAGGTAGCCGGGCTGGAGTCGCAGGAGGTTGGAGATCTTCCGGATCAGGTAGTCCTCTCGCTTCTCGAGCTCCCCGTCGGCGTAGACCAGCCCCCACATGGCCTCGGCCAGGACCATCTTCTGTGCCACCGTGAAATGGCGGTCGATGAGGCGGGTGAACTGGAAGAGATCCACGGCTCCCTCGCGCTCCCGGGCGGCCAGCTCCAGCAGCTCGGTCGCCTCCTCCTCGTCCAGGCCGAACTGGCGTCGGATCGTCCCCTCGAGGTGGGCTCGCTCCGAGTCGGTGAAGTCCTCGTCGGCGTACGCCAGCTCCAGGAGGAGGGCGCACGCCGCCAGCCGAGCGTCCCGGGCCTCGGCCCCCTCACCGGCGTCTTCCGGGACGGACATGCTTCGCGAGAAGAACGACTTGATGGCGTCGAGCATCACGGTGATCCCTACCTCGGGGCTCCCTTCACGGGTCTTGTCGAGACCCGCCTCACGAGATCTCCAGCTCCCGGACCTTGCGGGCCCCGGCCCTGAGGGGCCAGGCCATGCCCACCGCGCTCAGCACCAGGGCCCCCGAGATCCCGAGGACCAGCGGCCACACCTCCGGCAGACCGGCCATCCCCACGTCGGCGGCGGCGTCCGCAGCGGCTCCTGCCGCCGAGCCCGCGTCGGCACCCGCCTCCCTCGTCGCCTCCAGGCGCCCGCTCAGAAAGACATAGACGGGCCACGCCTCCAGGATCACCACCGCGGCCAGGTACGTCACCGAGGCCATCATGAAGAGCAGCCCGCCGAACGACGTGGGGATCTCGGCGATGTTCTCCGTCTCGAAGTTGGGATAGAGGGCGCCGAACCCCAGGGCGAGAGCCGTGATGGTCAGGGTGGCGATCACGATGGTTCCCGTGGAGAGAACGAAGATGAAGGGCGAGACCTCCAGGAACCAGTTGGTGACGACGATCAGCGGGACGGCGACGGCCAGGAGGGGAATGGTCCCCACCCAGTACTTGGACCAGAAGAGGCTTCGGACGTCGGTGGGTGAGGAGCGGAGGAGCCACATCATCCGACCCTCCACCGACATGGCGGGAAAGACGAAGCGAGCGGCGATGGCCGCCACCACGAAGCCCGCCAGCCCCAGGTTGAGGAAGGAAACCACGTTCACCAGGAAGAAGGAGATGTCGCCGTCTCCGGTCAGTGGGAGAACCCGGATGTTGTAGACGTAGACGACCACCAGCACGCCGAGAAGGATGAGCTGGGACCACTGGGTGGTGTCCCGGAAGAAGACCCGGATCTCCTTGGTCACGAGCTGACGGGTCCGCACCCGGACCCCCGCCAGGAGCCGATCCGGGAGCCGGGAGCGGGTCCGTCCCTCTCTCCGCTCGGCCCCTTCCTGCGCCCGGGTGAAGCCGGCCGCGTAGAAGCGCTGGTGCAGCCAGGCCCCCAGGACCACCAGAGCGGCCGCCGTGCTCCAGAGGAAGAAGAACGGAAAGGGGTCGAAGCGCCCGTTGAGCCACGTCATCATGGCGTTGGAAGCCCACTCGCTCGGAAGCCAGGTGGAGGTCGGGGTTCGCAACACGGCCATGAAGTCCACCAGGTCCCGGAACTCCTCGGGCCGGACCAGGCGCTCGGGCCGGAGGAAGCGGAAGAGGGCCACCACTCCCCCCGCCGCGAAAAGGCCGATCAGAGCCAGGAGATCCCGGGTGCGCCGGGCCGGGAAGACGTTGACCAGGACCAGCGTGAACGCCGTCCCGGCCACCGCCGGAATCACCAGGTAGGGAATGATGGTGGCCGCGGACAGGAGGTAGAACCCGAGCCCCCCTCCGTAGACGACGCCGTAGGCCGCCAGCAGGGGCACGGCCAGGAGCGCCACCATCCACGACGAGTCCACCAGGGTCTCCGTGAGCCGGGCCCCGTAGAGCTTGACCCCGTCCACGGGGGCCGCCACCAGCAGCTCCAGGTCTCGTGACAGGAAGAAGGTGGACAGCGCCGTGATGATGTTGGACAGCAGGAGGATCATGAGGAAGGTCAGGAGGGCCAGCCCCAACAGCTTCGTGGAGAGGAGGTCTCCGATCCCCTGGGTGTTCCGGAAGTAGAGGAGCATCCGGAAGATGACCCCGAAGATCAGACCCCAGAAGAGGAGTCCCACGGCCCCGAGCACCACCGTCTTGATCACCCGGCCCTCGTCGGTCTTCGCCCGGTTGATCTTGCTCAGGAGCTTGGGCCGGAGGAGTCGACCGAGGCCGGCGCCCCCACCCACTCCCATGACGGCTCCCGGGCGGTCCCGGATCTCGACGCCGTTCACCCGCCCGCCCCGGTCACCGGATGCTCTCCACGACCTCGGCCATCTCCGAGTCGCCGGTGACCCGGAGAAAGATGTCCTCGAGGTGAGCCGCTTCGCCGGCGTCGGCCTGCTCCCGCAGGTCGTCCAGGGTGCCACGGGCGATGATCCTTCCCTCGTCGATGATGGCGATCTCGCGACAGAGCACCTCCACGACCTCCAGGGTGTGGCTCGAGAGAAAGACCGTCCCTCCCTGGTCGACGAAGGCGAGAAGAAGGTCCTTCAGGAGGCGGGCGGAGCGGGGATCCAGGCCGACCATGGGCTCGTCGACGACGATGAGCTCCGGACCGTGGATCAGCGCCGAGCTGATGAGAAGCTTCTGGCGCATTCCGTGGGAATAGCTCTCTATGAGCTCGTCCTTCCAGGGCGTGAGGCTGAAGAGCTCGACGAGCCGATCGACCCGATCCTCGATCCGGGCTCCCTCCCGTCCCCACAGCCCGGCAACGAAGCGGAGGAACTCACCGCCTGAGAGCTTCTCGTAGAGGAAGGGGCGGTCCGGGATGTATCCGATCCGGGACTTGGCCCCCATGGGATCCTCGGCGATCTCGTCCCCGCCGACGAGGATCCGGCCGTCGGTGGGCCGTAGCACTCCGGCGATCATTCGGATGGTGGTCGTCTTCCCGGCGCCGTTCGGCCCCAGGAATCCGAAGATCCGGCCCCGGGGAACGGTGAGGTCGATGCCGTCGACCGCCGTGAAGTCGCCGTAACGCTTGGTTACGCCCTCGAGGCGCAGCATATCACCGTCCAGAGGAATCTCCGCGTCCGGACGCGCCAGGGAGCGGACCAGCTCCTCCATCACGCCGGAGCCTTCCCGCGGCCGGGATCGACGGCCGGAGTGGCCGCGCTCGCGGCGGCCGAGTCGTCGGCCCGGGCCGTCGCGCCGTCCTCCCCACCGAGCACCTCGATCCGGAGCCGCCCGATGAGCCGCACGATCTCCACCTGCTGGGCCAGCCCGCCGACGACGAAGCGGATGTGGGCCGCGTCGGCCGGGACCTGCCCGAAGGTGGGATCCACCGCGACCCACTCCCCGAGCCAGACCTCGGGCCATGCGTGGTAGAAGAAGGAGCCGTCCACGTAGACCAGCCCCACGGCGGTCCGGGCCGGCAGCCCCAGAGCCCGGGCCATGGCCACGTAGAGAACGGTATGCTCGTTGCAGTCCCCCTGTCCCGACTCCAGCACCTGGAGGGCGCTCGGCACCGAAAAGGTGATCCGCTTCTCCAGGGTCCGGTAAATCCCGTCGGTGAGCCGACTCGCCACCACCTCGGGATCCCGCTCGTCCAGAGCTTGCCAGCGGACGAGCTGGCGGGCCCGGCGGACGATCTCCTCGTTGTCGCTCTGGATCAAGGGTTCGGGCTGGAGGGCCTCCCGGAGGTCCATCCGGGGATAGGGCAGCGAGTATCCCGCGTCGACGGCGTCCAGACTCTCCCGG
>JBKHJU010000030.1:0-9752 GCA_046537985.1 Longimicrobiales bacterium | reverse complement strand
GAATCGGGGCGTCGGCGGCCGTCACCCGGAGGACGGGACCGTCGAGCCATTCGAACGCCTTCTCGTTGATCCGAGCCGCGATCTCGCCGGCGATCCCACCCGTCCGGGTGTCTTCGTGCACCACGAGGACCTTGTTGGTCCGTCTTACACTCTCCACGATCGCGTCGTCGTCAAGGGGGAGGAGGGTCCGCAGGTCGAGGATCTCCACCTCGACTCCGTCCCGGTCCGAGAGGATCTCGGCGGCCCCGTGGCTGAGGTGAACCGTGGCGCCATAGGTGACGATGGTCAGGTCTTCGCCGGCACGTGCCGTTCGGGCCTTCCCGATGGGCACCACGTGGTCGTCGTCCGGGAGAGGCTCCCGGATCTCGGGGGAGCGGTAGAGCCCCTTGTGTTCCTCGAAGATCACGGGCGCGTCGTCACGGATCGCCGCCTTCAGGAGCCCCTTGGCGTCGGAGGGCGTGCTCGGATACACGATCTTCAGCCCCGGCGTATGGAAGAACGCCATCTCCACGTTCTGGGAGTGGAAGGGACCACCCCGATTTCCGCCCCCCACGGGCCCCCGGATGACCAGCGACGCCGGCCCGCTCCCCCGGTACAGGGAGGTCGCGACGTAGTTGGTGATGACGTCGTAGGCGGTGCCGACGAAGTCCATGAACTGCATTTCCACCACCGGGCGGAGCCCCATGTGGGACGCTCCGGCGGCGGCGCCGGTGAAGCCGGACTCGGAGATGGGCGTGTCGATCACCCGATCTTCTCCGAAGCGCTCCAGGAAGCCCCGCGTGACCTTGAACGCGCCTCCGTAGACGCCGATGTCCTCGCCCAGGAGAAAGACCCGGTCGTCCCGCTCCATCTCCTCCCAGAGGGCCTCGGCGACCGCCTCGAGGAAGGTGGCGGGCTCGGGCTCGCCGGCCGACGGCCCGGTCATGCTCGGCGGGGATCCGGCGGATCCAGCCGGGTCCACGGAGTCGGCACCGGACCGTCGGGATACACTCCCTCCAGGGCCCACTCGGGCTCGGGCGGAGCCTCCCCCACCACCCTTTCGGCCGCGCGACGGATCCGCTCCTCGGCCTCGTTCCGCACCTCCTCGAGGCGCTCCGAAGTCGCCCATCCCTCGTTCAGGATACGACGCCGAAAGCCGTCGATGGGATCCCGCTCCTCCCACGCCTCGATCTCGCCGGGGGGCACGTACCCCTGGTTGTCGTGCTGGGCATGACCCTTACGACGGTACGTTCGAAACTCCAGGAGGTAGGGGCCTTCTCCGGAGCGGGCGTAGGCCGCCGCATCCCGGGTGGCCCGGTGGACGGCGAGGATGTCGTTTCCGTCGACGGAACGACCGGGGATGCCGTACCCGGTGGCCTTGTCGGCGAAGCTCGCAGCCGCCGTCTGCTTCCAGGTCGGCGTGGAGAAAGCGTACTGGTTGTCCTCCACCACCACGACGAGGGGACAGCGACGGACGGCGGCGAAGTTCACGCCCTCGTGCCAGGCCCCGGTGGAGGTGGCACCGTCCCCGTAGTAGACCAGGCCCACCCGATCCTCCCCTCGCATCCGAAACGAGAGGGTGACGCCGGCCAGGACTCCGACCATGGTTCCCAGGGGCGAGACCGGGCCCACCAGGCCCCGATCGAAGTCCGACCAGTGAACGTTGGCGTCCCGGCCCGCGGTGGGAGCGGTGCCCCGGCCCATGTATTGACGGAAGTAATCCTCGGGAGCGGCGCCGAAGGCGAAAAGGGCACCGACGTTACGGACCGAGTGGCCGAGGACGTCGCCGGTCCCGTCGGTGCGGCGTCGGAGGGCGTAGGCGGTTCCCACGCCGATGGCTTCCTGGCCCAGTGAGCGATAGATCCCGCCCCCCACGTGACCCTGGCGCTGGAGGACCTCGAGGCGCTCCTCGGCGGCCCGGGCCAGGGTCATGCCCCGGAAGAGCTCCGGGGCATCGGAGGGGTCGATGGGGCTCAGGGTCGAGTGCTCGGGAACGAAGGCTCGAGGACGAGAGCTCGGGGGTCGAGAAGGCTTCAGGCCGCCGGGGTCAGGGATTTCCGCCGTCGTCGCCGCCGGTCGGGGGGACGACGGGCTCGGGGGTGGCCGCCGGCTCCTCTCCCTGGCCCGGGAGCACGGGCTCGGGAGCCGTGGCGGGGGCTCCCTGCTCCTGCGTCGGCTGGAGCCCCTCACGGATCACCGAGTCCGGCTGAGCCGAGCGCGAGGACATGATGGAGAGAACCAGGGCCAGCACCATGAAGAGAGTGCCCGCGGCCCAGGTGGCCCGGGTCAGCATGGTCGTAGCCTGACGACCCCCGAGGATGCCCTCGGTCATGGTCGAAGCACCTCCACCCATGGCGGCCAGGCCTCCTCCCTTCCCGGACTGGAGAAGGATCACGACGCCGAGGAAGATGCCGTCCAACACGAGGAGGGCGAGCAAGAGTCCGTACATGTCTCTCCTGGTTCTTTCTCGTGGATCGCTCGTCAGAGGTGACGAACCTCTAAAACGTCACCCGGTGTCCCGCCGGTGTCAACGCGGCCGAGGCCGCTACGCGGCGGCGACGATCCGCCCGAAAGAGTCCGCCTCGAGGCTGGCGCCCCCGACGAGTACACCATCGACGTCGCGGGCCGAGAGGAGATCACGAGCGTTGTGGGGCTTCACGCTCCCCCCGTAGAGGATGGGGACGGACTCCGCCACGGCCGCTCCACAGGCCCCCTTCAGGAAGGCCCGAAGGGTGGCGTGGGCCTCGGATGCGTCGGCGGGGGTCGCCGTCTCGCCCGTTCCAATGGCCCAGACCGGCTCGTACGCCACGATGAGCTCCGGAAGCGAGCCTCCTCCCTCATCGTCCCCGTCGTCGTCACCCATCTCGTCCTCCCCACTCTCCTCGGCGGCCTCGAGGAGGGGCCTCAGGGCCGCCTCGAGCTGCCCCGTGATGACCTCCTCCACCCGCTCCTCCCTTCGCTGATCCAGCGTCTCGCCGACACAGATGACCGGTACCAGGTCCTGTCCCACCGCCGTCGCCACCTTCCGGGCGACCTCTTCATCCGTCTCGCCGAAGACGTGACGGCGCTCCGAGTGTCCCACGAGCACCAGCGTGGCTCCCGCCTCCGCAGCCATGCTCGCCGAGACTTCGCCGGTGAAGGCGCCGCTCTGCTCCCAGTGGATGTTCTGGACCCCGAGCTCGACGGGCGAGCCCGGGCCCAGGCTGTCCCGGGCGGCAGCGAAGGAGAGGGCCGGCGGAAAGATCATGATTCGGGGAGTTCCGTCCCCCGTCGTCGCCTCCACGCGGGACCCCAGCTCATCGAAGAACCGACGAGTCGCCCCCGGCCCGTGGTGCATCTTCCAGTTTCCGGCGACCACCGGGCGATCCGGCATCCTCGACCTCCTCGTCTTGCTCGACAGGTATCAGGAGCGGGCGGCTTCGGCGTCGGAGAGGGCCTCGATTCCCGGAAGGCTCGCGCCGGAGAGGAGCTCGAGAGCGGCGCCTCCGCCGGTGGAGATGTGGTCGATGCGGTCCGCCATCCCGGACTCGTCCACCGCCGCGGCGGAATCTCCCCCGCCGACGATGGTCACGGTACCCTCGTCCGAGGTCTCCGCCACGTGTCGGGCAACCTCCATCGTCCCCTCGGCGAACTCGTCGATCTCGAAGACTCCCAGGGGCCCGTTCCAGACCACGGTCCGGGCGTCCCGGATGATCTCGCCGAAGAGACGGCGGGTGGCGGGACCGATGTCACCCACCGAGTCGCCGGGACCGATCTCGCTCCGCTCCACGACCCGGCACTCGACTCCGCTCTCGATGGCGTCCGCCACCACGCAGTCCACCGGGAGAACGATCCTCTCCCCTCCCCGCTCCAGGACGTCCCGAGCCATCTCGATCCGGTCCTCTTCGACCAGGGACGCCCCCGTCTCCAGCCCCAGGGCCCGGAAGAAGGTATTGGCCATGGCGCCCCCCACCAGGAGTCGATCGACCCGGGGAAGGAACGACTCCACGGCATCGATCTTCCCGGAGATCTTGGCTCCGCCCAGGATGGCGACGAAGGGTCGGTCCGGATCGTCGAGAGCCTCGTGGAGAAAGCGGATCTCCTCGTCCATGAGGGCACCCGCCACCGCCAGCCCACCGGCTTCCCTCACGGCTTCCGCGAGACCGACGGTGGAGGCGTGGGCCCGGTGCGCGGACCCGAAGGCGTCGCTCACGTACAGATCTGCCAGATCCGCCCACGCCCGGCAGAGCTCGGGGTCGTTCTCCTTTTCACCGGGGTGGAAGCGGGTGTTCTCCAGCAGAACGAAGCCGCCGGGCTCCAGGGCCTCCACGGCCTCGACCACCTGCGGGCCCACCACGCCCTCCACGAATCGAACGTCGCTCCCCAGGAGCTCGGACACCCGCTCGCCGACGTGCTTCAGGGAGAGTGCGGGATCGGCCCGTCCACCGGGACGACCCAGGTGGGAGAGAAGGACGCTTCGAGCCCCGGCCTCACGGAGGCGCTGAAGGGTGGGAAGAGACCGCCGGATTCGGGCATCGGCCTCGACCGAGCCGGTCTCGTCCACCGGAACGTTGAAGTCCACCCGGACGAAGACCCGCTGCCCCGTGAGCTCGTGGTCCGGCAGGTCGGCCAGGCGAAGCTTGGCCACCCATCGCTCACTCACCGTCGTCATCGATCCCCTCTTCCGCGAGCTGGACCGAGACGGACTCGGCCCGCTCCTGGTTCAGCGTCACCTCGAGGAGCGCGTCACAGTGGCTGCAGGGAATCCGGGTGGACTCCCCCTCGGAGATCCCCACCTCGTCGGTGTGACCACATACCGGGCAGCGGTAGCTGCGCCAATCGGTGTCCCGCACTCGCCCACCCTGTTCCGAAGGTTCGCACAGTTTGCGGAGATCCGCTCCGATTTCGACGATTCGCTCCGATTTCGACGATCCGCGCGTTACCCGAAGTTTCGCTCCTCACCCGAAGTCGGTCGCGTCGGCTACGAGCTCAACCGCTCGCCCATGTACCGGGTCACGTCGACGACCCGGCAGGAGTAACCCCATTCGTTGTCGTACCACGAGACGACCTTCACCAGACGACCGTCGATGACGTTGGTGCTCGGGCCGTCGACGATGGAGCTCGCGGGATTGCCCGTGTAATCCACCGAGACGAGCGGCTCCTCCGAGTAGTCCAGGATTCCCTGGAGAGGACCGTTCGCGGCCTCGGCAAAGGCCTGGTTGACCTCTTCGATGCTGGTGTCGGCGTCCACCTCGGCGGTGAGGTCCACGATGGAGACGTCGGGGGTCGGAACCCGGATGGCCATGCCGTCGAGCTTCCCCTCGACCTCGGGGATGACGAGCCCGGTGGCCTTCGCCGCCCCCGTCGTCGTGGGGATCATGGAGACGGCGGCGGCCCGAGCCCGCCGGAGATCCTTGTGGGGGAGATCCAGGAGGGCCTGATCGTTCGTATAGGCGTGGACCGTGGTCATGAGGCCCCGGCGAAAGCCGAACTTTTCCAGGACGACCTTGACCACGGGGGCCAGGCAGTTCGTGGTGCAGCTGGCGTTGGACACCACGTCGTGGGACGCTGGATCGTACTGTCCCTCGTTCACGCCCAGGACCACCGTGAGATCGGCGTCCTTCCCCGGAGCGCTGATCACCACCTTCTTCGCCCCGGCGCTCAAGTGCTTCGCCGCGTCCTCCCGCTTCCGGAAGAGGCCCGTGGACTCGACCACCAGATCCACGCCCAGGTCGTCCCAGGGGAGCTTCGCCGGGTCCTTCTCGCTCAGGACGCGGATCTCGTCCCCGTCGACCTCGAGGCCCTCGTCCGTCACGCGGACCTCGCCGGGGTAGCGGCCGTGAACCGAGTCGTAGCGCAGTAGGTGGGCCAGGGTCTCGCTGTCGGTCAGATCGTTGACCGCCACGAAGTCCAGACCCGATGATTCGGACTGCTTCGCAGCCCGCAGCACGTTCCGGCCGATTCGTCCGAACCCGTTGATGGCGACACGTATGGACATCCAGCGCGCTCCTTTGAGCAGCTTCGGGAAAGTGGGATCGAATGTGACTGAAACGAGACTCTATCCGCCCCGGTAGGGCAGCGCCCGGGCGAAGGTCAGGACGGTCACGCCCGAGACGCCCGCCGCCGCGAGGGCGGTCGCCGCCGCTCCCGCGGTGGCACCCGTCGTCAGAACGTCGTCGACGAGGAGCACTGGCCGACCCCGGATCCGTCGTGCCCGGCTTTCCTCTCCGACGGAAAATGCCCGCAAGACGTTACGCCCTCTCTCCACGGGCTGCAAGGCGACCTGGGTCGTTCCGCCGGGACGCCGGAGGAGGGCCCGGAGCACAGGCAGATCCAGGGCCGCGCCCACGGCCTCCGCGAGAACGGCAGCCTGATTGTACCCACGCCTTCTTCGCCGGGTCCGAGTGGTGGGAACGGGCACCACGACCGTCGAAGGGTCCCGCGCGGCCGGGGGGAGGGGGACCCGGGCCATGCGATCTCCCATGAGTGATCCCAGGGCCCTCCATCCCTCGTACTTGAGGGCGTGCACCAGCCGATCCGCGGGGCTCTCCAGGACCGCAGCCGACCGGGCGTGCCGCAGGATCGGGGGCCACCCCCTGCACTCCTCACAGCGGTCGGTTCGAGGCGGCCGGCTTCCCAGGGGAATGCCGCAACGCTCGCAGAGGGGAGCCGGAGGCCGACGGAGAGCGGTGAGGCACCGGGCACAGACCCTGCGCTCCCAGCCGTCCAGGGCGATCCGACCACCACATCCGAGACAGCAGCCCGGGAGGAAAAACTCCAGCAGGTCGCGACAGAGACCGTGAAGGGACCCGGGAGCGCGGGCCCGATCCCTCGATCCCGTGGAGCGCGTGCGGTGCGCCGGATCGGCTCGGCGCGCCGCCGAGGTGGACTTCTTCACGACCCTTCCAGGGCCCGTCGCATGACCTCCACCGGGGCCCGGCTCTTCCACCACCGCTCGAAGGAGACCCCCCCTTGACGGACGAGCATCTCGGCACCGTCGCTGGCCGGGATCCCTCGCTCCCTGGCGATCCGGACCAGGGGCGTCCCGCCCTCTCCGTAGACGAGGTCCACCACCGCTCCGACGTCTCCAACCGCGTCGAGATCCAGGGGAAGCGGATCATCCGGTGAGAGGCCGAGCCGGGTGGCGTTCACCACCAGGTCGAAGGCTTCACCCTCCACCTCGGGCAGTCCCTGGGCGACCCGGACCCGCTCCCCCCCGATCCTGCGGGCCACGGCCCGGGCCCTCTCCACGGTTCGGTTGAGGAGCAACACCTCCTCGACTCCGTCGTCCAGGAGGCCCACCAGGATGGCCCTGGCAGCGCCTCCGGCTCCCAGAACCAGCACCCGAAGTCCTGCCGGACTCTGGTCGAGGAACGCGTGCAGGGCCCGCTGGAATCCCTCCACGTCGGTGTTGTCGCCGTGGATCTTCCCGTCTTCTCCCCAGAAGGTGTTGCACGCCCCGGTCCTCCGGACGGCGTCGGACGGCACGTCGACCACCGTGGCGGCCCGCTCCTTGTGGGGGAGGGTGACGTTGCCCCCGCCCCCCGCGTGGGCCAGGGCCGCCATGAGGGACGGGACCTGGTCCCCGTGGCACCGGAGGGCCACGTACACCCCGTCGACCCCGGTCTCCAGCATCGCTGCATTCTGCATCACCGGAGAGAGGGAGTGCTCCACCGGATCTCCCAGGAGGCAGAGGACCCGGGTGTGGGCGGTGACGGAGGGCCGCACCACGCCGCTCCCCTCCCGCGCGGCCATCGTCACGGCGTCCCCTCCCTCACGGCGCCACCACCGGTTCCAGCCTCTTCAGCACCCGCTCCACCATGGACTCCAGGGTCCGGAAGGTCTCGGTGTACTCCAGCTCTCCTCCTCCGAACGGATCGGGAACGCTCCAGCGACTTTCTCCTTCCGCCTCCGCTCCGGCGGCGAAGGCGCCGAGGAGGGCCACCTTCCCACTCCCTCCCAGCTCTTCCACCGCCCGGACATGGCCGAGGGTCATGGCCAGCACGAGGTCCGCCGCCTGAACCCGCTCCCGGGTCAGCTGAGCGCTGGAATGATCCGAAAGGTCGAGGCCTTCCCGCTCCGCCGCAGCCACCGCCCCGTCGCTGGCAGGCACCCCGGTGAGGGCCGCCGCGCCGGCCGACGCCACCTCCACGTGATCCCATCCTCGCTCCTGCAGCTTCCGACGGGCGATGGCTTCGGCCATGGGGCTCCGGCAGGTGTTGCCGGTGCAGACGACGAGGATCCGGAAGGGCTCGGTCACGGAGTCCCTCTCCCCGGGCTGCGGCTTCCGGAGGTCCGGCTTTTCGAGCGGGCGCATGCGAGCCGCCGGGCCGGAACCGCCCCCTCGCGAATCACCCGGAGATCGTCTCCCGTCAGGTCCACGATCGTCGACGGTGGCGAAGGTGGAAGCCGCCCTCCGTCCAGAATCCACATCTCGTCCACCGTGGCGCCCACGGCCCGGGCGGCTTCGGCCGCCTCGTCGGCCGTGGTGGCCGGCTCTCCCCCCGGCGGATTGGCGCTGGTGGAGGTGAGAGGGGCCCCCAGGGCCACCACCAGGGCTCCGGCTACGGGGTGGGGAGTCCGCCGCACGGCCACGCCCCCGGTGGGGCCCCGAACCTCGCTCGGGTAGCTCCCCGATGGATCCTCGAGGACCAGGGTGAGGGCTCCCGGCCAGAAGACCTCGGCCAGCTCCCGGGCCTCCGGGCTCCACCGTAGGTCCTCCACCGAGCTCTCGTCGGGAGTGAGAAGGAGAAAGGGGGCGTCTTCGCCCCGCTCCTTGAGCCGCGCCAGCCGGGCGAGGGCCGCGGGCTCCAGGACACACCCGAAACCGTAGACGGTCTCCGTGGGGTAGGCCACGAGCCCACCCGATCGCAGGTGGACGCCGATACGCTCCAGCACCCCGGGATGCCGAGGAGAGGCCCGGAGATCGACGCGAGCATATTCGCCGGTCGGGCTCACGGGCTCGCCCTCTCCTGGCTCGTGTCCGCCCCCGTGTCCTCTCGTCGCGTACGCGGATCCGGCTCCGCCCGGAGATAGGCCTCGGCCAGGTACAGATCCTCGTTTCGGGTCACCTTGATGTTGCGGGGAGACCCCCGGACCATCCGAACTTCTCCCCCCCGGACCTCCACGAGAGAGGCATCGTCGGTAGCCGCCAGCTCGTTTTCGGAAGCCGAGGCATAGGCTCTCACGAGCATCGTCCGGGGAAAGACCTGGGGAGTCTGGGCCATCCAGAGGGTCGAGCGATCGGGCGTCCGGACGATGCGCAGGTCCGGACCCACCACCTTCACCGTGTCCACGGCGGGCCAGCCCGCCACGGCGCCGATGCCCTTCCCGGCCGTCTCCAGGCAGCGCTCCACGGTATCGTCGTCCAACAGCGGTCGAGCTCCGTCGTGGACGACCACGATATCGACGTCTTCGGGGAGGGCTTCGAGGGCCGCCCGCACCGACTCCCCCCGCGACGCCCCCCCGGCGACCACCCGCACCCGCTCGTCCGCGTACTGCAACCACTCGGGCGGATCGTCCGCATCCTCCGGCGGGAGAGCCACCGCGACGGCCCGGACGTCGTCCCGCCGAAGAAAAGGCCTCAGGGCCCGGAGCAGAACGGGCTCTCCCGCCAGGAGGAGGTACTGCTTCTTCCGCCCTCCCATCCTTCGGCCCGAGCCCGCGGCGGGAACAACGACGCCCACAGTCACGCCCACGTCTTCGGCGACCGGTCAGAAAGGCGTCGAGGGGCCACCGTGGGCCACCGCCTCGGCCCGCTCCCGGGCCGCCGAATCGAAGCGGGTGTAGGCCTG
>JBKHJU010000029.1:0-9789 GCA_046537985.1 Longimicrobiales bacterium | reverse complement strand
TACCTGGCCCGTCTCGTGGGTCAGAAGAAGGCCCGGGAAATCTGGTACCTTTGCCGGCAGTACTCCGCCGAAGAGGCCGAGGAGATGGGGATGGTCAACACCGTCGTCCCCGTCGAGGACCTCGAGCAGGAGGGTTGGGAGTGGGCCCAGGAGATCCTGGACAAGAGTCCCATCGCCATCCGGGTCCTCAAGTCGGCCTTCAACGCCGACGTCGACGGCCAGACCGGCCTCCAACAGCTCGCGGGCAACGCCACCCTCCTCTTCTACCAGACCGAGGAAGGACAGGAGGGCCGGAACGCCTTCGTGGAGAAGAGGGAGCCTGACTTCCGCAAGTTCCCATGGCTCCCCTGGTGACGGACGCGTGAAAACGGCGCTGAAGGTCGTCGGGCTCCGGGGGGAAGCCTGCGGCGTACTTTCGTGTACGCCTCGGATTCCCTCCTCGCCCTCCTACTTCAGCATGCGTTTTGACGCGTCCCAGATCGGTCGGGTCTCGGGACCTGCCCCGTCCTCGCCCGCCTTCCCGGGCATCCGACTTGAACGGCTCCGGACCCTCGGCGGAGGATGAGGCGTGACGGCCGCCGGCGCTTCCCGGTCCCCCGCATCGGGTCCCTCGCGTCTCCGGGCGTGGCTGCTGGCCTCCCGGCCGAAGACGCTGCTGGCTGCGGTGGCGCCGGTGGCGGTGGGCACGGGTTTGGCGCAGGCCCGGGAGGAGTTCGTCCTCGGGCCGGCGCTCGCGGCGCTGGTGGGGGCGGTGTTGATCCAGATCGGGACGAATCTGGCCAACGACTACTACGACCACGTGCGCGGGAGTGACACGGAGGAGCGGGTGGGACCGGTGCGGGTGACGCAGGCGGGCATCCTCGAGCCCGGGGCGGTGCGTCGGGGGATGTGGGCGGCCTTCGGCGCCGCCTTCCTTGTGGGGGTGTATCTGGTGGCGATGGCCGGGTGGCCGGTGGTGGTCATCGGGCTCCTCTCCCTTCTGTCGGGATGGGCCTACACGGGCGGACCCTTCCCCCTGGCGTATCATGGGCTCGGCGACGTCTTCGTCTTCATCTTCTTCGGCCTCGTGGCGGTCGGGGGCACGTACTACGTCCAGGCTCTTTCGTTCGGATCCGAGGTCCTGCTGGCCGGAGCAGGAATGGGCGCCCTGACCACGGCGATCCTCGTGGTGAACAACCTCCGGGATCTGGAGACGGACGCCCGGTCCGGAAAGCGGACGCTGGCGGTGCGGATCGGGGTGGTGGGAAGCCAGCTGGAGTATGTTCTGCTGCTGGGCTTCGCCGTCGCCGTGCCCCTGCTGGGAGTGGCTCTCTTCGACTGGACTCCGTGGTCCTTCCTCTCCCTCCTCGCCGGCGGGGCGGCCGCCGTTCCGGTCCACCGGGTTCTTCGCAGGGGGGGCGATCCCGCCGGCCTGGCTCCGGCCCTGGGTCAGACCGCCGGGGTCACCGCTCTCTACGGATTCCTTCTGGCCGGGGGGCTGGCGTTCGGATGACCCCGCGGACCCACGACGCGGACGCCGTGGAGCGGGCTGCCCTCCGGTGGCCCGACGCTCCGGCTCTGGAGGGGGTCCATCGCACCTTCACCTACGGGGAGCTGAATCACGAGGTGGAGGTTCTCGCGGGAGCTCTCTCCCGTCTTCGCGCTACTCCTCCGGAGGGGTGGCCCGGCGGACGTCTGGCCCTCGTGCTCGAGAACCGGCTCGACACGGCTCTCCTCGTCCATGCGGGTTTCCGGGCCGGCTTCACCGTCGCGCCATTGAGCCCGTCCCTCACCCCGGAGGAGCTGTCGGCCGCCTTCTCGGCCCTGGATCCGCTGGTGGTGGTGTGCGACGAGGCGACGGAGGGGCGGGTCCGGGGTGCCGGGAGCCGAATTGACGAGGACCGACGGGACGGGAACCGAAGTCGGATCGTGTCGACCGCGGAGACCGGATCGCTGATCGAGGCCCCGGATCGGGGGACCGGGGCAACAGGAGATGTCGGGGACGATGGCGAGCGCGACCGCGGCGACGGGACCTCGGACAGGGTGGGTGCCGGGGACGCGGATCCCGGCTACGTGGTCTGGACCTCGGGATCCTCGGGCCGACCTCGCGGGGTCCTCCTGACCAGCGCGAGCCTGACCGCGGTCGCCGACGGGCGCGCCCGCCGCCTGGGCCTCGGGCCGTCCGACCGATGGCTCACCACCCTCTCTCTCGGCCACGTGGGGGGGCTGGCCACCGTCCTCCGAGCAGCTCGAACGGGGGCGACCCTCGTGATCCGGGATTCCTTCGACGCAGCCGAGCTCGTCGGGCTGGCGGTGGAGGGACGGGTCACTCACGCCTCGCTCGTCCCCCTCATGCTCCGGAGGGTCCTGGCCCGGGGTCGAGGTGAGCCGAGCCCGCCGGAGCTCCGCTGTCTCCTGGTCGGCGGGGCCCATGCGCCCCCGGAGCTCGTGGAGAAGGCGGTGGGACTGGGGTATCCGGTGGCCCTCACCTACGGGATGACCGAGACTTCCTCACAGTCGGCCACGGCCGCTCCCGAGAAGGTGCGCCGGAAGCCCCACACCGTGGGCACGCCTCTTCCCGGAGTCGATCTCCGGATCGCCGACGACGGGGAGATCCGGGTTCGTGGGCCGACCCTCGCCGCCGGATACGTCGGAGCTGGAGCGGCCCGCGGAGGGAACGACAAGGGCGACTCCCCACCGAATTCGGCAGCGGACGGCCTCCTGCCTCTCGATCTCGACGAAGACGGCTGGTACCGGACGGGGGACCTGGGACGATGGGACGAGGACGGCGACCTGGTCGTCGCCGGTCGTCTCTCCTCCAGGATCATCACCGGTGGGGTGACCGTGGATCCGGCCGAGGTCGAGGAGGCCCTCCGTTCCCTCCCGGAGGTGGCCGACGCGGTGGTGGTGGGAGTTCCGGACGAGGAGTGGGGAGAGCGGGTCTCCGCCGTCCTCGTCCCCGAGGCGTGGGAGAAGAAGTCGGACGCAGCCTTACCGGATTCGGAAGCGGCGGCGGACCCGCACGCGGTCCTGTTGAAGAAGGTCGACCGGGAGATGCGGCGTCGCCTGTCGGGGCCGAAGCGGCCCCGTCTCCTCCGGATTCTCTCCGCTCTCCCCCGCACCCCCTCGGGAAAGGTGGACCGGGCGGAAGTCCGCGCGGTGCTGGAGGAGTGGATGGGAGAGTGACGGCCCGCACCCTTGATCGCGGAGCCCCCTTCCGTACCCTTTACTCTTTCTCGACCGAAGAGTGATGGACTCGAGGACCGGGTCGCGTGAGGAGAGGGGACCGAGGGAACCCGAATGAGCGTGCTCGAGGAATTCCGCTGGCGCGGGATGGTGCACGACGTCACCGAGGGGGCCGAGGAGGCCTTCGCCGGGGATTCGGTGACGGCCTACATCGGCTTCGACCCCACGGCCCGGAGCCTCCATGTGGGCACCCTGCTGCCCATCATGGGGTTGGTCCACCTCCAGCGGCACGGGCATCGCCCCATCGCCGTGGTCGGGGGTGGGACAGGGCTCATCGGAGATCCGTCGGGGAAGAGCCAGGAGCGGGTACTTCTCACCCGGGACGAGGTGGCCCACAACCTGGAGGGGATCCGGGTGCAGCTCGAGCGTTTCCTCGACTTCGACACGGAGGACAACCCGGCCCGGATCCTCAACAACCTGGAGTGGCTCGGCGAGCTCTCCTTCGTCGACTTCCTGCGGGACGTGGGGAAGCACTTCAGCGTGAACGTCCTTCTCCGCAAGGAGTCCATCCGCCGGCGCCTCGAGGACGAGGAGACGGGGATCTCCTTCACCGAGTTCAGCTACGTCCTCCTCCAGGCCTACGACTTCTACGAGCTCTACCGGCGCCATGGGTGCACGGTGCAGCTCGGCGGGAGCGACCAGTGGGGCAACATCGTGGCCGGGGCGGATCTCATCCGGCGGGTCGCGGGCGGCAAGGCCCACGGCGTCGTCTTCCCCCTCCTGACCACCAGCTCGGGCACGAAGTTCGGCAAGACCGAAGAGGGCACCATCTGGCTCGATCCGGAGCGGACCTCTCCCTTCCGCTTCTACCAGTTCTGGATCAACACGGACGACGTCGACGTGGTGCGTCACCTCAAGTTCTTCACCCTTTTGGACCAGGAGGAGATCGCCGATCTGCAGAAGGCCGTGGAGGAGGAGCCCTGGAAGCGGAAAGCCCAGCGGAGGCTGGCCGAGGACGTGACCCGGCGCGTGCACGGGGACGAGGGGCTGCAGCGGGCCGAGCGGGCCACCCGGGTCCTCTTCGGTGGAGAGGATCTCGAAGGACTCGGCGCAGACGAGATCGCCGACATCTTCGCCGACGTTCCGTCCACGGAGATCACCGCCGGTGAGTTGGACGGAGAGGGCAAGGATCTCCTGGACCTCCTGGCCGAGGCCGGGGTCACCTCTTCCAAGGGCGAGGCCCGGCGGTCCGTCGACCAGGGCGGCATCTACCTGAACAACCGACGGATCGAGGACCAGGGTCGGAGGGTGACCCTCGACGACGCGGTGGAGGAGCGCTTCCTCGTGCTCCGGAAGGGGAAGAAGCGCTACCACCTGGTCAAGGTCACCGGGTCCGACCGATGAGCCGTGGGACGCTCGCTCGCGATCCGGTCCCATCCGGCCCGACCGACGACTACCCCCACCCGAAGGCCGAACCGACCCGAGAAGCGAGGCTGAAGCGATGAGCGAATCTCTCGTCGGCGTCATCATGGGTTCCCGCTCCGACTGGGACACCATGCGCCACGCGGTGGAGGCACTGGAGGAGCTCGATATCCCCCACGAGGTGCGGGTGGTGTCGGCCCACCGGACGCCCGATCTGCTGTACGACTACGCCGCGTCGGCCGAGGACCGGGGGCTGGAGGTCATCATCGCGGGAGCCGGAGGCGCGGCCCACCTTCCCGGCATGACAGCGGCCAAGACCGTGGTTCCGGTGCTGGGGGTACCCGTGAAGTCCCGAGCCCTCAAGGGAATGGACTCCCTTCTCTCCATCGTCCAGATGCCCGGGGGAGTTCCGGTGGGGACCCTGGCTATCGGAAGGTCCGGAGCGTTGAACGCGGCCCTCCTGGCCGCCGCCATCGTGGGCAACTCCCGCCCCGAGGTTCGTACCCGGCTCGCCGAGTACCGTGAGGCCCGCACCCGGGCCGTCCTGGACGATCCGGATCCCCGGATCCCGGGCGAGTGATGGCGGGCGGGTTCGCCGCGCTACCGACCCGTCCGGGTTGCCCGACCGCCTTCGCGAACAGGACCGGTCGATGAAGGTCGGAATCCTCGGCGGGGGCCAGCTCGGTCGCATGCTGGCCCTCGAAGGCTTTCCCCTGGGGCTCGACTTCGTATTCCTGGAGCCGAAGGAGGATCCGAGCGTGGCAGGGCTCGGTGACCTGGTCCAGGGAGAGTACGACGACCGGGAGGCCCTGCAGCGCCTCGCCGAGCAGGTGGACGTGATCACCTTCGAGTTCGAGAACATTCCCGTGGCAACGGCTCGTTACCTCCAGGAGCTGGGTCTGGAGGTCCACCCCACGCCCCGCGCCCTGGAGATGGCCCAGGATCGCCTGGCCGAAAAGGAAGGCTTCCTGGAGCTGGAAATCCCCGTGGCCGCGTTCCGGCCCGTCGAGACGCGGCAGGAGCTCGACGATGCCGTCGAGGCCCTGGGCATGCCGGCGGTGCTCAAGACCCGATTCGGCGGCTACGACGGGAAGGGCCAGGTCGTGATCGGGGACGGAGGAGAGGTGGCCGCGGCCTGGAACGAGCTCGGGGGTGAGTTCCTGATCCTGGAGCAGTTCGTCGACTTCCAGCGGGAGCTCTCCATCGTGGCCGCCCGGGATCGCTCCGGAAACCTCCGCGCATATCCCCTGGTCGAGAACGGACATCGGGGTGGCATCCTCCGGACCACCGTCGCTCCGGCCCCGGACGTGAGCGACGACCTCCAGGGGCGAGCGACGGGCTACCTTCGATCCCTCATGGACCACCTGGGCTACGTGGGGGTCGTGGCCCTGGAGCTATTCGAGGTGGACGGCCGATTGCTGGCCAATGAGATGGCCCCCCGGGTCCACAACTCGGGGCACTGGAGCCTGGACGGCGCGGTGCACAGCCAGTTCGAGAACCATCTGCGGGCCGTCTGCGGGTTCCCTCTCGGAGACACCTCGCCGCGGGGCCACAGCACCATGGTCAACCTCCTGGGCCGGGTCCCGGACACCGCCGATCTCCTGGAGATCCCGGGGGCCCACCTCCACCTCTACGACAAGGATCCTCGGCCCTTACGGAAGCTCGGCCACGTCACGGTGACGGGCTCGAGCCGCGACGTCGTCCGGGAAGGGGCCGAGGTCCTTCGGAGGTTGGTGGAATAATCGGTCTCTCGATCCGTCCCTGCCGGGCGCCATCCGCCTGGACTTACCCGGCGTCCCTTCTGTATGTTGTGGCACCCACCCAACAGCCCCCGAAGCCCGGTGTCCGCGAGAGCGCGCCGGGTGTCGGGGGTCGTTGCTTCACCGCTCATCGCACTGGCAGGAACGCCACCCACCGTCATGCTGGACGAGATCAGAGACCGTATCGAAGACGAGATCGAAGAGCTGACCCACGAGTTGAACGTGGCCCTCCCGGATCGCATCTCGAAGGCCGTGGAGCTCGGAGATCTGCGAGAGAACGCCGAGTACAAGTCGGCGCTGGAGAGGCAGCAGTTCGTCCAGGTCCGGATCGAGCATCTCCAGAAGCGGGCCGCCGAGCTTTCACAGATCGATGTGGCGGCCATGCCCCTGGATCGCGTAGGCTTCGGGTCGAAGGTGAAGGTCCGGGACCTGGACCGGGACGAGGTGGAGGAGTTCACCATCGTGGCGGGCGACTTCATGGACCTCGACGCGGGCCACATCTCCCTGGCCTCTCCCCTGGGGCGCGGACTTCTCGGAGCCAGGGTCGACGAGACCGTCTCCGTCGCCCTGCCCCGGGGGGAGAAGCGCTTCGAGATCCTGGATCTCACGACCCTTCCCCAGCAGCTGGGGATGGATGCGGAGGAGCTGGAGGACGCGGGCTGACGGGGACTGCACCAGGAGCGGCGGGGATGGCCGACATCATCATCATCGACGACGAGGAAGCCCTCCGCTCCACCATGCGGAAGATCCTGGAGCGGGCCGGCCACGAGGTCCGTGAGGCCGGGGACGGAGGCCGGGGCCTCGAGCTCGTGCGGGAACGGTCCGCCGATCTGGTCATCACCGACATCTTCATGCCCGGCAAGGAGGGGATGGAGACGATCCAGGAGTTGAAGGAGAAGTTCCCGGACGTGCGGATCCTCGCGGTATCGGGCGGCGCGACGCTCGGGGCCTCGGGTCCCCTCATGGATGCCGAGCTCTTCGGCGCCGACGGCTCGCTCGCCAAGCCCTTCACCGTGGAGTCGCTCCAGGCCGCCGTGGACGAAGTGCTGGACGGCTCGTGAAGCGACCCCTGTCGGACATCCGGGTCTGCGATCTGAGCCAGAACCTCGCCGGACCCTTTTGCGCCCAGATCCTGGGCGACCTGGGCGCCGAGATCATCAAGGTCGAGCCCCCCTCCGGCGACACCGCCCGTCCCTGGGGACCTCCATTCTGGGGGGACGACAGCGTCCTCTTCCTCTCGGTGAGCCGCAACAAGCGAAGCATCATGCTGGATCTCAAGGCCGAGGAAGGCCGGGAGGCGCTCCGACGGCTCATCGCCACCTCGGACGTGCTGGTGGCGTCGGCCCGGGTGGGGGTGCCGGAGCGCCTCGGCTACGACTACGAGACGGCCCGCGCCCTCCGGGACGACATCGTGTATCTGTCCGTCACCGCGTACGGTGAGCGGGGCCCCCGGAAGGACCATCCCGGCTACGACCCCCTCATGCAGGCCTACGCCGGGATCATGTCGGTGACCGGTCACCCGGACGGCCCCCCGGCTCGGGTCGGCGGCTCCGTGGTGGACTTCGGGACCGGCATGTGGGGCGCCATCGCGGTCCTGGGCGCCCTCCGCTCCCGGGATCGGACCGGCGAGGGCTCGAAGCTGGAGATCTCGCTTCTGGACACCTCGGTCGGGTGGGTCTCGTATCACATCATGGGATACCTGGCCACGGGCGAAGTCCCGGGGCCCATGGGCAGCGGTCTCGGCTCCATCGTGCCATATCAGGCATTCGAGACCGGGGACGGCGGAAGCGTCATGATCGCCGCGGGGAACGACGGCATCTTTCGGCGCCTCTGCCGTGCCCTGGACGCCCCCGAGCTCGCCGAGGATTCCCGGTTCGCGACGAATCCCAAGCGGGTCGCCCTCCGGGACGAGCTCGTCCCGGTTCTCGAGGAGATCATCTCCGGGTACGAGACCGATGAGCTGGTCCGAGTCCTGGAGGAGCACTCGGTTCCGTGCTCGCCCATCCAGGACATCGCAGAGGTGGCCGCGGACCCCCAGGTGGAGGCGGCGGAGCTGATTCCCCGGGCGACGCACTCCCAGGTGGACGAGTACCGGGACGTGGCCATCGCCCTGCGCATGGACGGCGAGCGTCCCCGGGGCGTCCTCCCGCCTCCGGGTCCCGGCGAGCACACGGAGGAGATCCTGGGGGAGCTCGGCTACGATGACGAAGAGATGCGTGCCCTGATGGAGAAGGGGATCGCCGTCGACGCCCGGCGGGGCCGTACCGCGGACGACGAGGCGGCGGACTGAAATCAGTGGAGAACGACGTGAGCGCGGACGATCGGGAGCCGGAGGAGCGAGAGCCGGACCAGCCGGGCTACGACACCATCCGAATCGACACGGAGGGCGGCGTCGCCGTTCTCCGACTGAACCGTCCGGACAAGCGCAACGCCCTGAGCTCCGCCCTTCGCAGGGAGGTCGTCGAGGCCCTGGACCGCCTGGAGGAGGACGACGATATCCGCGCGGTGATCGTCACCGGCGAGGGAGACGAGGCCTTCGCCGCCGGCGCCGACGTGAAGGAGTTTTCGGAGCGGACCGGGGCGGAGCAGCGGGAGTCCATGGAGGGCCGGAGCATCTTCGACGCCGTCGCGGCCTTCCCGAAGCCCATCCTTGCAGCCATCCACGGTTACTGCCTCGGCGGCGGATCGGAGCTGGCTCTGGCCTGCGATGTCAGGATCGCGGACCGGACGGCCCGCTTCGGCCAGCCCGAGGTGAGGATCGGCCTGATCCCCGGCGGCGGCGGCACCCAGCGGCTCGCAAGTCTGGTGGGATACGGGCAGGCCCTCCGCATCTGTCTCACGGGAGACTTCGTCGACGCCGAGGAGGCCTATCGCATCGGCCTCGTGGAATTCCTGGTGGACGAGGGAGATCATCTGGAGAAGGCCCGGGAAGTGGCGGGCCGCATGATGCGCTGGAGCCCCGTGGCCCTGCAGCTCATAAAGCAGGCCGTGCGGAGCGCTCCCGACGTTTCGCTCACAGGGGGTCTCGAGTTGGAGCGGGAGCTCTTCCTCACGGCCTTCGAGAGCGAGGACGGACAGGAGGGCATCTCGGCCTTCGTCGAGAAGCGGGACCCCGACATCACTGGCAAGTAGGGACAGCGGGAGAAGCGGGGCCGGCGGTGCCTCCGAGGGGTCGCTCGCCCGGGGTCGGGTGTTTCCTCGTTCGGGGGCTCGCTCGACTGCTCGGCGCGGCGGGTCCTTCGTCGGGCTTCCCTGGTCCGCTGCTCCTCGCAGACTCCCCTCGGAGGCGGCGCCGTCCCCACTCCTCCCTTCCGCACCGGGGGCCGTCGTCGGGGGTCCGCTTGCTCCACCCGTATTCCAACCCACCGCGCCCCCACCGACCACTCCACCTGACCCCACCTGGCGCCCGACCACCGTGTTCTCGATGTCCTGAGACCGAGGC
>JBKHJU010000028.1:0-9821 GCA_046537985.1 Longimicrobiales bacterium | reverse complement strand
GAGATCCTCCGCTCGCTGCGCCTGGGAAAGATCGACGTCCTGGTGGGGATCAATCTGCTCCGGGAGGGCCTCGACCTCCCCGAGGTCTCGCTCGTGGCGATCCTCGACGCCGACAAGGAGGGCTTCCTCCGGGACCACCGCTCCCTGATCCAGACCATCGGGCGGGCGGCCCGGAACGTGAACGGGAAGGCGATCCTCTACGCCGACACCATCACCGACTCGATGCGCCGCTGCATCGACGAGACGGAGCGCCGCCGGGAGATCCAGATCGCCCACAACGAGGAGCACGGGATCACCCCGGAGACCATCCGGAAGTCCATCGACGAGATCACCTTCTCCACCCGGGTGGCCGACGCCCGGGAAGCACCGCGGAAGGTGGCGGAGAAAGGGGCGACCTACGCCTCCGAGAAGAGCCGGGAGGAGTACATCAAGATCCTGGAGAAGGAGATGGAGGAGGCCGCCGAGGCCCTGGACTTCGAGCGGGCCGCCGTCCTGCGGGATCAGCTCTTCGAGATCCGGGCCGAAGCGGAGCGGGGAAGGAAGAAGGGGAAGAAGAGGGAGACCGCGGTCTCGAGGATCCTGCAGGCGGCCGAGGAGGGGTAAGCGCCGCGGAGCCGCTCTCCGCGACGCCGGAGGGACCCGGCTGATCCCGTGGGCGGTCATCCCCGGGAAGCCTCAGGTGATCCCCACCGCCCTCCCCAGCATCATCATCGCAACCAGTCCTCCCATGAAGGCCACGGCCACGCCGCCGTGCCCCGCGTTCTCGTAGGCGTCGGGGAGGAGCTCGTCCACGACCAGGTACATCATGGCGCCGGCGGCGAATCCGAGGCCCGCGGGAAGCAGGGGCTCGAAGAGCCAGACCAGCCACGCCGCCGGCACCGCCCCCAGGGGTTGGGGGATGCTCGAGACGACGGCCCACCCCATGCAACGGAGCGTGGACACGCCCTGGCCCCGCAGGGCCACAGTGATGGCCGTACCCTCGGGGATGTTGTGGACCGCCAGCGCGAGGGCGACGCTGAGGCCGAAGGCGGTGTCCCCGGTCTCGGGGGTCGCCCCGTACGCCACTCCGATGGCGATCCCCTCGGGGAGCGAGTGGATGGTGAGCGCGGCGACGATGAGGACGGAGACGGCTCCTCCGGATTGCCTCAGGCCCCCGACGTCGAACTCCTCGTGGGTCCTCACCCACCGGGACGCCACCATGAAGACCCAGGCTCCGAGGAGAACGCCGACGCCGACCTCCCATACGGCCCATCCCTCCACCAGCGCCGCCCCTTGTCCCAGGAGCTGAAGAACGCTGGCCGACGTCATCATCCCGGCGGCCCCGGCGGTGAAGAGACCCTTCACCCGATCCGAAAGGGAGGGCACGAAGAAGAAGGGGACCGCCCCGAGCCCCGTGGAGAGGTCGGTGACGAGGGCGGCCACGAAGGTGATGAGGAGGAGTTCCTGAAGCTCCACGGTCACTCCTGTCGGTGAATGTCGGCCTCGCCGCCTCCGACGCTCCTCCCACGATCATTTCGCCCCCCTCGCCACGCCCGCCCGGTCAGGACGACGAGGGTCAGGACCGTCAGGGGAACGACGAAGTAGGCCATGACGGCGCTGAACTCGTCGAGGGCATCGTGGCTGCTGGCGGCGAGGACGAGGTAGAGAGTATACGCCACGTAGTATCCGAGGAAGAGGAATCCCTCCCATCGGGCGATGCGATAGCCGGTGAAGAAGACCGGAAGGCAGGCCAGGGTCGCCGCCACCATGATGGGCATGTCGAAGGCGAGGACCGCCGGCGGGACCGTCAGCCCGCCGGAAGCCGCCGCGCTCCCGGCTCCCAGGATCAGGGTGAGGTTGAAGACGTTGCTGCCGACCACGTTCCCGACGGCGATGTCCCGCTCTCCCCGGAGGGTGGCCAGGACCGAGGTGGCGACCTCCGGGAGGGACGTGCCCAGGGCCACGACGGTGAGCCCGATGATCACCTCGCTCACCCCGAGGGTGGTGGCGATGGCCACCGCGCTCTCCACGAGCCATCGGGCCCCGGCCAGGAGAAGCACCAGCCCCGCCACGACCAGAAAGACGTTCCACACGGGTCGGATCTCTCCGGATTCCCCACTCGTAGCTCCGACCGTGAGACCGCCTTTCGGCGTCGCCCCGTCCGTGAGACCGCCTTTCGGCGTCGCTCCGTCCGGGAGACCCTGCGGCGGCGGCTCCTCGTCGGCGTGCTCCTCCCCGGCCCCTTCCACGTCCCCGGACGGTGCTCCGTTCGTCCCCGTCACCCCGTTCGCTTCCTTTGTCCCCTGCGCCCCCTTCGCGTCCGTTGTCCCTGTCGCTCCCTTCGCGTCCTTCGTCTCCGGCGCCCCCTTCGCATCCGTTGTCCCTGTCACCCCCGTCGCCCCCGTGGTCCCCGTCGATTCCGCGGCCGCCTTCGCTTCCGCCGCCTTCGCTTCCGGGGACTTCCGACCCGACCGGGTCTTCCTCCCCTCGCGAATCAGAAAGGTGGTGTATGCCAGGGATCCGAGGACGAGGACGATCCCCTCCACCCGCCCCAGCACCCCGTTCGCGGCCAGGAGCCAGACGGCCAGGGTGACGCCGATGAGGATCGGGACCTCCCGTCGGACGAGCTCGTACGACACGACCAGGGGGCGGACGGCGGCCGACAGCCCCAGGATGAAGAAGATGTTGAGGATGTTGCTTCCGAGGACGTTGCCGACCCCGATGTCGCCCCGACCGGTGAGGGCCGAGCCTACGGTCACGGCCAGCTCGGGGGCGCTGGTGCCGAAGGACACCACCGTGAGGCCCACCACCAACGACGAGATGCCGGCTGCGGCGGCGAGCCGGGAGGCTCCCCGAATGAGGAGCTCGGCGCCCAGGATGAGGGCGACGGTCCCCGCCAGGAGGACGAGGACGAAGATCACGCGACCCTGCAGGCTCTGGTGCTCGGGGGACGAGCGTCCAACCTTTCGGTCATGAGCGAGACGTCTTTCGAGAGTCGGGGTCGGACGTGATTCGACGATGGGTGGGAGTCGCTCCCAAACTCGGTGTGGGGGCAGTCGCCGGCAACACCTCTACGGGACCCGCCAGGACGGGATCCGTCGGGATGGGATCGGTCGGAAGATGGATCGGATGGACCCCGTGCCGATGATCGTCGACGAGTCGGACCTCGTGCGATGGGGTCGGCGTATCGGCGAATCGATTCAGGGCCCGGCCTTCATCGGCCTCCGGGGTCCTCTGGGGGCCGGGAAGTCCGTGCTGGCCCGGGCCGTGGCCGAAGGAGCCGGGGTCGAGGACAGCATGCCGTCTCCCACCTTCAACCTCCTCTTCCGCTACGAGACGTCGGACGGGATCCGGATCGTCCACCTGGACCTCTATCGACTGGAGGAGCCCGAGGAGCTCTGGGAGCTCGGGTGGGAGGAGCTGGGCGCGGACGACGAGGTGGTCCTCGTGGAGTGGCCCGAGCGGGCGGGGAATCTCCTTCCGACGGATCGCTGGGAGATCGAGCTCTCGCTGCCGGAACCCGAGGTCCAGGTGGAGGGCCGCCGGGAGGACTACCGGAGGGTCGGGGTGAGTCGCTACGGGAGCCCGCCCCATCTTCCGGGCTTCCCGGTCCGGGTGGAGCGATGAGTCCGATACGTCGCCCCTCGATACGTCCCCGCTCGATACGTCCCCGCTCGATGCGCCTCCGGCCGACTCGCCTCCGGCGGGTGCGCCTCCGCTCGATGCGCCTCCCTTCGATGTGCCTCCGGCCGACTCGCCTCCGGCCGATGGGGGGGCGATCGTGATCATCCTGGCGTTCGACACGTCGTCCTCCCTCGGCTCGGTGGCCCTCGGCGACGGGGAGGGAGGCGTCCTGGCTCGCCGGTTCATCCGGGATCAGGGTGCCCACGCTTCCGCCCTCATTCCGGCCATCCGGGATGTTCTGGAGGATGCGGGGGTGGCCCGGTCCGCCGTGGATCGGGTGGTGGTAGGGGCGGGCCCGGGCTCCTTCACCGGTCTCCGGGTGGCGGCGGCCACGGCGAAAGGGCTGGTGCGCAGCCTCGGGATTCCCCTGTGGGCGGTCTCGAGCCTCGCCGCCGGCGCGGTGACGGGCCGCCTCAGGATCCCGGGCCTCGATCCGCCGACGACGGAGCTCCGGGACATGGAGCTTCCGTGCTTCGTGCTTTTCGACGCCCGGAGCGACCGAATCTACGGGGCCTGCTACCGGGTGGCGAACGGGCGCCTCGAGGTGCTCCGGGCTCCATTTGCCGGCCGCATGGAGGAGGTCCTGCGCAGCGATCTTCCCGGGGATGTCCTCTTCTGCGGCCAGGGCGCGCGCCGGCACCAGGAACGAGTCGAGGACGCGGGCTTCCGTGTGCTCCCGGCGCCCGCGGGAATTCCTACGGCCGACTCCCTTCTCGAGGTCGTGGCGCTGGGGGGGGAAGACGACGGGATCGTGGAGCATGTGACCGACCCGGGCCGATGGGAGCCGGCGTACCTGAGGGCCTGGAAGCCGGCCCGGGAGCGGAAGGCGGGATGAGCGACATGGGTGGGACTGCCGGATCTGGGACTGCCGGATCTGGGGCGGCCGGATCTGGGGCGGCCGGACCTGGGGCGGCCGAGCACGGAGCGACCGACCGGGAGGCGGGCGACCACGGAGGCGAGGTCGACGATGGAGGCGAGGTGGACCACGGGGGTCCGTCCCGCCCCGGGACCGCGGCGAAAGCCCCGGAGCTCCCGTCCGGGCTTCGGTTCCGCGCCATGACCGAGGAAGACCTGGATCGGGTGTGCGCCATCGAGAACCGCTCCTTCTCGGTTCCCTGGAAGCGACGCACGTTCCGGGGCCTCCTGCCCCGGGACGACGCGGAGCTCTGGGTCGCCGAAGTCGACCCCACCCGGGACCGGGACGGGGATCGATCCGAGGATCGCGAGGAAGGGGCGCTCTTCCGTGCCGCCCCGCTCGTCGGCTACCTGGTCCTCTGGTTCGTCACCGACGAGGGTGAGCTTGCCGATCTGGCCGTGGATCCGGAGTATCGGGGGCGGGGGATCGGTGGCTTTCTCGTCGGCCGGGCGGTGGAGCGGGCCCGGGCCCGGGGGGTCCGGAGCCTCTTCCTCGAGGTTCGGGCGTCGAACGAGCGGGCCCTCTCCCTCTATCGGTCCCGGGGCTTCCACGTGATCTCGGTGCGAAAGGGGTACTACTCCAGTCCCCGGGAAGACGCCCTGGTGATGCTCAAGTCCCTCTGGTAGGCGAATCACGGGTGGTGCAGCGCTGACATGAGCGAATTCCCCGCATACAGACCCCGGCGGATGCGCCGGACCGAGTCCCTCCGCACCCTGGTGCGGGAGACCCGCCTCGTCCCGGATCAGCTGATCCTTCCCCTCTTCGTGACTCCGGGCTCGAACGTCCGCCGGCCGGTGGAGTCCATGCCCGGCGTCGAGCAGACCTCCCGGGACGAGCTCCTCCGGGACGCCGGAGAGGCCCTGGAGCTGGGCCTCGGCGGGGTGATCCTCTTCGGTATCCCCGAGACCAAGGACGAGCTGGGGAGCTCGGGCTACGATCCGGAGGGGGTCGTGCAGATGGCGGTGCGGACGCTGAAGAGGGAGCTCCCGAATCTGACGGTCGTCACCGACGTCTGCCTCTGCGAGTATACCTCCCACGGGCACTGCGGCATCCTCGACCCGAAGGGACGGGTGCTCAACGACGAGACCCTGGAGCACCTGACGTGGGCGGCGGTGAGCCACGCCGATGCCGGCGCGGACATGGTGGCGCCCTCGGACATGATGGATGGTCGGGTGGGCGCGATCCGCTCCGGGCTGGACGAGGGGGGGCACTCCGCCGTGGGGATCCTGGCCTACTCGGCAAAGTACGCATCGGCCTTCTACGGGCCGTTCCGGGACGCGGCCCACTCCACGCCGGCCCACGGCGACCGCCGGGGATACCAGATGGATCCCTCCAACTCCGACGAAGCCCTCCGGGAAGTCCTCCTGGATATCGAGGAGGGAGCCGACATGGTGATGGTCAAGCCGGCCCTCCCCTATCTCGACATCATCCGCCGGGTGAAGGAAGAGTCGGGGTGGCCCGTGGCGGCCTATCACGTTTCCGGGGAGTACGCCCAGGTCATGGCGGCCGACGAGCGGGGGTGGGTGGACGCAGACCGGGTCATGGAGGAGTCCCTCCTCTCCATCCGCCGGGCGGGAGCCGACGCCGTCATCACCTACTGGGCTCGCCGGTACGCCCGAATCTGGAAGGAGCGGGTCGGCTGAATTGCTTGCCATTCCAGGGGTTTCGTCGTAAACATATGACGTCAGCGGGTGAAACCGCGTTGACCCCCGCGCGGGTGTGCGGGTATTTTTCGAATCGGCGGCTCGTCCGACGGATCCGCCGGCCGACAGGTTTCCGGTCCGTCGGTGAAATCCCTGTTGTCCCTGTCAGAGGATACCTCTATGGTCCGGTCGAAGGTGGCTCCGGGTGCCCTGCCCCTGATTCTCGGATTGGTCGTCGCCCTCCCCGGAAGCGTGGAGGCCCAGCAGGACGCGCAGGCGCAGGACGCCGAGGAACGCCACACCGTGGAGCGGGGCGAATCCCTCTGGAACCTGGCGCGCGAGTATTACGACGATCCCTTCGAGTGGCGTCGGATCTACGAGGCGAACGTGGACCGGATCGAGGATCCGCACTGGATCTATCCGGGCCAGCGCTTCATGGTACCGGGCGTCGGCATGGTGACCGTTGGCGGCGTCGAGGTGAACGGGCAGCAGGGCGCCGACCAGCAGGGCGCCGCCGATGCGGACGCGCCGGGAGACGACGTGGCATACGGCCGTGTCTATCCGGGCCCCACCGAGCGGACGGTCTTCTCCGAGCCTCCCCGGACGGACATCTCTCCCCCCGACGGCAGGACGGCCTTCTTCGGACCCCTGGTCAGGGGTGGAGCGGCGGACGAGCGAGGCGGGGTCCTGGCCGGCGAGGAGACGCCGTACCTCGAGGTGTCGGAAGACGCCTTCTACTCCAGCCCCTGGACCGCTCCGCGGGAGGGGTTGGAGGACGAGCTCCACCCGGGTGAGGTCCTGGGCTGGGCGGGAGCCCGGGCCGAGAACCAGCAGAGGCTCGACGCGACGATCCAGGTCTTCGACGAGATCCGGATCGTCTGGCGGGCGACGCGGATTCCCCCGGAGGGCACCCTGGTGCAGATGGCCCGGGTGGATCGCACCAGCCGCGACCTGGGTCGGATCGTCCAGCCCACGGCCGTCGCCCGGATCGTCGAACGGGTCGACTCCACGGTGATCGCCATCGTGCGGGACGTCTACGACCGGCCGCGGGTCGGGGACCTCGCCCTGCTGGCGCCCGTCTTCGACCTGGAGGCCGGCGAGTACGCCGAGGACGCTTCGGGTGAGCTGACGGCTTCCCTCCGGGGCTATGCCCGGGACCGCGCCATCCAGCAGATCGGCGACATCGTCTTCATCTCCGCCGGCACCGAGCAGGGCGTCTCGGTGGGCGACGTCTTCGCCGTGGAAACCGACGGCGACGCGGCCTTCACCCTTCAGGTGGTCCGCGTCTTCGAGAACGAGGCGACGGCCCGGATCCGGAACGTCCGGGCGGCGAGCTTCCCGTCCGACGCCACCGTCCGGCGAATCCGCCAGATGCCCTGAAGGCTGGAGTGACGCCGATGCACAGGGCACCGTGATCCATTTTCTGGCGCTCTTCCTCTACATCGGCGCCTTCGTCTTCTGGAGTCGCGCCCTCTGGCGGGGCGCGAGGGGGAACGAGACGGGCATCGCCTTCGCCCTCTCGGCCGCCGGCGTGGCGATCCACGGTCTGGCCCTGGTCCAGTACACCCTCGACTCGGGGGAGCTGCCCCTGGCCGGGATGGCCCCCTCTCTCTCGACCCTGGCCCTGATCATCGGGCTGGGGCTCATGGGTACCCTCGTCCTGGGCGAGGCGTCCCGCGTGGGAATCGTCCTCGTCCCCCTCATCGTCATCCTGGAGGGCACCGCCGCGTTCATGGGGGTCACCCCCCGGACCGCCCCTCCCCTGGACTTCCAGGGGGTGTGGTTCTCCCTCCACGTGACCCTGGCCTTCGGGGGATACGGGGGGATGGCGGTGGCGTTCGCGGCCGGCCTCCTCTACCTCATGCAGTTCCACGAGCTCAAGGGAAAGCACCTGGGTCGCCTCTTTCGCTTCCTCCCGCCCCTCGCCACCCTGGATCGCCTGGTGAAGGCGGGAATCACCGTGGGCATCATCTCCCTCGGCCTCGCCCTGGTTCTGGGCTGGGCCTGGACGGTCCGGTTCCGGGGCACGTTCCAGGTCTGGGATCCGAAGGTGGCGTGGGGCGTCTTCTCCTGGGCAATGCTCGTGGCCGCCATGGGCTTTCGCCTGGGCACGGGCCGCAAGGAGCGCCGGGGAGCCCTGGCCGCCGTCGTCGCGTTCGGCATCGTGGTCGTGACCTACGTGGTCCTCCGCACCACGGGGGTCCACGAGGGCTTCTTTCTCTAGGACGGGACGATGCCCATCGCCGTCGTCGGAGTGAGCCACCACACCGCCCCCGTGGAAGTGCGTGAGCGCTTCGCCTTCCCGCCCCACGAGGCGCTGCGGGGGCTCCAATCCCTCCGGGACGAGACGGGTGTCCAGGAGGCCGTCCTCCTTTCCACCTGCAACCGATCCGAGATCTACGTCTATCCGGGTTGGGAGCCGGAGGTGCGGGCTGCGGAGCGGCTTCTGACCCGACGCGCGGGCTCCCTGGATCAGCCGGCCACCGCATACCTCTACTCCCGGACCGGGGACGAGGCGGTGCGGCATCTCTTCCGGGTGGCGGCGGGGATGGACTCCATGGTGCTGGGCGAAGCCGAGATCCAGGGCCAGGTGAAGGAGGCGTACGAGATGGCGGGCGGGACGGGAGTCGAGCCTCCTCTTTCGGGCCCCATCCTCACCCGCCTCTTCGAGCGGGCGCTGGGCGTGGGAGGGCGCGTGCGGGCCGAGACCCGCCTGGGAGAGGGCTCGGCGTCGGTGGCGTCGGTGGCCGTGGACCTGGCGGGGAAGGTCTTCGGGTCCCTTCGGAACCGCCGGGTGCTGGTGCTCGGAGCCGGTTCCACCGCGGAGCTGGTGGTGGAGGCCCTGGCCCGGGAAGGGGTGGAGGGCGTGGTGGTGGCGAACCGGACCTACGATCGGGCCCGGGAGCTGGCTCGCCGGCTCCACGGAGACGCCGTACGCTTCGAGGAGATGGCCCAGGCCCTCCGTACGACGGACATCGTCGTGGCTTCCACCGCGGCGCCACACCCCCTCGTCACGGCGGACACCGTCCGGGCCGCCTTCCCCGACGGACCCACCCGCTCCCTTCTCGTCATCGACATCGCCATCCCCCGGGACGTCGATCCGGCGGTGGGCGACGAGCCGAACGTCTTCTTGTACAATGTGGACGACCTCCGGCAGATCGTGGACGAGGCCCTGGAGCGTCGCCGGGAGGCGCTTCCCCGGGCCGAGCGACTCATCGCCGAGGAGGCCCACGCCTTCCGGGAGTGGATGGCGTCCCGGGAGGTGGTGCCGATGATCCGGAAGCTCCGCACCCACGGCCACCGGCTCCGCCGGGAGGAGCTGGAGAGGCTCCGGAGCTCACTGAACCACCTCGGTGACGAGGACCTGGAGAGGGTGGAGGAGTTCGGCCGGCGGCTGGTGAACAAGCTCCTTCACGATCCCACGGTCCGGCTGAAGCAAGCCGCGGCCAACGGACGGGGCCCGGACCTGGTGGAGGCGCTCCGCTACCTCTACGCTCTGGACGGTGTCGACGACGCCGGCGTCGTCGAGGAAGACGATGCAAACGAGGTCGGAGAGGCCGCCGAGGGTCTCGTAGTCCTGGTACAGGTAGCCGGCCCGG
>JBKHJU010000027.1:0-9843 GCA_046537985.1 Longimicrobiales bacterium | reverse complement strand
CGGGAAAGCCCCGGTTTCGGAGGAGTTCCTCCCGCTCCTCGGCCCGGAGGCTCCGGAGGCGAGAATCCATGGCCCGATAGGCGGCCACGGAGAAGTCGCTCCCCGTCCGGTATCGAAGGGTGAAGACGGGTGTCGTGAGGGTGTCCCGTCGGTCGTCGGCCGCGTCGCGGGATTCAGCCGGCCGGCGAACGTGGACCACCAGATCCACCTCGCCCGCCCGAAGAGCCGAATCGGGAGCCGGGAGGGCGCTCTCCTCCAGACGATAGGACCCCGGGCCCTGCGACACGGCGTCCACGCCGTCGAGAAGGTCGCCGGCCCCGATCGTGCGCCCGCTGTTTCCATCGCTCCGGCGCTCCGGATCTTCGCCGCCCCGTGCCCCGGCTTCCACGCCGGGCGACCCCGGCTCCCGCTCGGGGGGCGGGCTCGCGGCTCTTCGGAGGACGTCCCGACCCCACTCGCGCCCCGGGCCGGTGACGGCATACTCGTAGACCCGGGTCTCCAGCGCGCGCTCGGCCTGCTCCCCCGCCATCCGTCCCAGGACGATGATCAACGGATAGAGGATCAGGGGTGCGACCACGGCGATGAGAACGGTCCTCCGGTCGCGCAGGACCTGGAGGAGCTCGTACTTGAGGAGGGTACGGAGGGGACCGTGGGACTTCACCGCTCCTCCGCGAGCTGCTCCATGGCCGCCTCCTCCGACACCTCTTCCTCACGGGCTCCCACGAAGTGGACGAAGATGTCCTCCAGGTAGTGCTGCCCGGTCCGCTGCCGGAGCTCCTTCAGGGTGCCCGACGCCAGGATGCGTCCCCTGTGGATGATGGCGATCCGGTCGCAGAGCTTCTCGGCTTCGCTCATGATGTGGGTGGAGAAGATGAGCGCCTTTCCTCCGTCCCGGAGGTCCTTGAGAATCCGGTGCATCTCCAGGGCGTTCATGACGTCAAGGCCCACGGTGGGCTCGTCGAAGATGAGGACCGGCGGATCGTGGGCCACGGTGCGAGCGATGGAGACCTTCTGCTTCATCCCGCTGGAAAGCTTCTCCACCCGCGCGTCGGCATACTCGGCGATGCCGAAGCGCTCCACGAGATCCTCCACCCGGTCCTCGACCGCGTGCCTGGCCATGCCGTTGATCCGGGCGAAGAAGTCGAGGGTCTCCCGGGCCGTGAGTCGGGGGTAGAGGGCCGTGGATGCCGAGTAGAAGCCCAGGCTCCGACGCACCGCCTCGGGCTCCTCCCGGACGTCGTGACCCATGACCCGGGCGGTGCCGTCCGTCGGCTCGAGGATGGTGGAGAGCATGCGCAGCGTCGTGGTCTTTCCGGCCCCGTTGGCCCCGAGGAGCCCGAAGATTTCGCCCTTCTCGCAGGAGAATTCCACACCGTCCACCGCCCGGACCGCCCCGCGGGACTCGTCGTAGAAGGTCTTCCCGAGGGAGTCGACCACCACGGGTCTCGACCCGTCGCCGCGACCGAAGCCGTGGCCGTCGGCGGCCTCCCTCGCGATCCCACGGGCACCCCCTTCCGGCGGCGTCACGATCGCACCCTCTCTCTCAGGAAGCGCCAGAAGCTCCCGTCGTAGGATCCCATGAGGACATCCTCGAAGTCGAGGATCCATCGGGCGATCCAGATACAGGCTGTCACCATGAGGAGTCCGACGGCGGAGCTCTCCAGAACGAGGGGCCAGGAGAAGATCCCCTGGATGGCGTCACGAATCATGAGCGTCACATTGACGATCGGCACGAGAGCGAGCTCTGCGGTCAGATGTTGATCGGGTGCCTGGCCCAGGAAGAGGGGAATCACCGCGAGCCAGTAGACGGGTGTGACCATGGACTGGCCGTCGCGGAAGGTCCGGGCGAAGGCGGCCAGGATCATCATGGCCGCGGCGAAGAAGAGGGCGAGGATGAGGGCTCCCAGAAGCATGACCGGGATCGCCCGGAGGGGATACTCGAAGCTCATCTCGGCGGCCTGCCCCCCCGCGATCGGCCCGAGGACGGCACCCACCGACGCGGCCATGGCCCCGATGTTCAGGACCCCGGCCGCCGTTCCGAGAGTGGCCACGTAGAGGTACTTGGCCGTGACGACGCTGGTCCGGGAGGCCGCCACCGTCATGAGGGTCTCCCAGGTGCCCCGCTCCCTCTCCCCGGCGGTGGAGTCGATGGCCGGCACGAAGCATCCCAGAGCCACCATGAGGACCAGGAACACGGGAACCATCTCGGAGAGAACGAAAGCCCCCATCTCGCTCCCGGTGGAGACGTTTCGGCCCTGGACCCGGAACATGCCGAACTCTCCTTCCGAGAGCCCGAGGCGATTCGCCTCCTCTTCGATCCAGGCGTCCCGGTACCGCTGGAGCAGGCTCTCCATACGGTCCCGCGCCGTCCGGCTCCGTGACTCGGATCCGTCGAATGAGATCCGCGCAGCGAAGTTCTCGTCCAGGAGGGCCGCGCCTTCCTCCGGGGGCACGAGCTCGAGAACCGCGTCCAGCTCTCCGGCCCGGACGGCGGAGCGGGCCGAGTCCGGCGACGGATAGCCGTCGACCAGGACGAGGTCGTCTCGAACCCGAAGAGATTCCACCACCCGGGAGTGGGCGACCGGGACGCCGAAGACGGCCACCCGGGAGTCGAAGCCCTCGGCCAGCCCCTGGACGAATCCGAGCGCGCTGAAGGTGAGCCAGAGGACGACGGGATAGAGGAAGACGGGCAGGAGGAAGGAGTTGACCACGACGCTCCGCTCCCGGAGGGCGGCCCGGAGCTCTCTCCGGTACAGGGTCCAGACGTCCCCGGGGTTCATGGCTCCCTCGAACAGAAAGCGGGCCGCCCCCGGGGTTGGGGTACGACCCGGATCCCGGCTCCGAACGTCTCGGGACGAAGCGATCCTTCCTGTTGCCGCGCCCGGCCTCGCCCCCGAGGGGGACCGCCAGCGGGCTGCGGCTCGCGGACCGGGAAAGGAAGTTCCCGGCCGGACCGCGTCAGCTGATCTTCCGGACGTTCTCGGCGGCGGGCCCCTTCTCTCCCTGGACCCGGTCGAACTCGACCTGATCTCCCTCGCTCAGCGAGCGGAAGCCCTCGGCCTGGATCTCCGAGTGGTGAACGAAACAGTCGTCGCTTCCGTCCTCCGGCTCGATGAACCCGAAGCCCTTCACGTCGTCGAACCACTTCACCGTGCCCTTGATGCTCATTCCTCGCTCCTTTGGCACTGCGGTACCATCGGACGCGCCACTCGGATCCGGCCCCTGAATGGCACCGATTCGCCGGGACGCGACATTCGTTGAACTGCGAAACTACGGGCGAGCCCGCCATAATCCAATAACCTTCCGAAGTGACGGGATCAAACCCTGTCGAGGGCCTACACGCCACCTTTTGCCACGTTTCGCACCGGCCCCTTCCGTGTATCCGGCCGTCCCCTTCCCGCCCTGGAAAGGTTGGCGAGACACGTGCCGATGCCCATAGGTTGGCTCACGCCCCACCCGCCGAGGCGGGTAGGGGAACCCCGGCCTCGTCGCGGGGAATCATTATCGTCATGGAAGAGGATCCCCGCCTATGGGGGAGCCTTCCTTCCGGAATACGCCACTCTCCAAACGCGAAGGAGCTGCCGACATGCTGAGACTCTCTCTGGTCGCCGCCCTCTCCCTCCTGGTCGCCGGCTACGTCGTCGTCCCGGAGCGGGCCATCGAGGCCGAGTCGGAAGAGGCCCCTCAACAGGCCCCCATGACGTTCTTCATCACCAGCGTCGGGCCCGGTGACGGCGCCGACCTGGGCGGCCTGGAAGGTGCCGATGCGTGGTGCGAGCACCTGGCGTACGCCGTGAACGCCGCCGATCGCGAGTGGCGAGCCTACCTGAGCGCGGCTCCCGAGGGCGGCACGGGCGCCGTTCACGCCCGGGATCGTATCGGCAGCGGCCCCTGGCACAACGCGCGGGGCGCTCTCGTCGCGGAGAGCCCGGACCAGCTGCACAGCGACGACGCCAACATGGACAAGGCGTCGATCCTGACCGAGTGGGGCGAGATCGTGAACGGCCGGGGCGACAGCCCGAACCGCCACGACATCCTGACAGGCTCGGACCTGGACGGCACCTACTACGCCTCGGGCGACGGCGACGCGACCTGCGAAAACTGGACGAGCAGCTCCGGGAACGGAAGCGCGCGGGTCGGGCACTTCGATCGGACCGGCGGCGGGGAGAACCCCACGTCCTGGAACTCCGCCCACGGCTCCAGTGGATGTGGGCAGTCGGACCTCCGGGGAACGGGTGGAGACGGGCTCTTCCTCTGCTTCGCAACGGACGAGTAGACCACCCGGACGAGCAGCCGGAGAGACCCGGCGGGACGACGGATGCAGCACGACATGCGACTGGAAGCCTATTCCCCTCGCCCCGTCGGGTTTCTCGGCCTCTGGGAGCCCTTCGACTGGAAGATCAAGGTCTACGGCATCTCCGCACACGGTGAGCGACCCCCCCGGGGCCTCGTCGCCGTGGCCAGGGAGCTGGCCCTGCGTGAGCTTCCCCGACCCTCGGTGGCCGCCAACCGCCACGGAGTCGGCTTCCTCGTGGCCCACGAAGGGTCCGAGGAGGAGTACGTCCAGGTGAACTGGTGGGTCCACCAGCGGATGCTGAAGTCCCACTTCTTCAGCGCCCCCGGTGGAAGCACGTCTCCCGAGTCCTTCCGGTACCTCACGCCCTCGGGGCTCCTGGGATCCATCTGGGAGCTCTACGTCCAGGAATTCGAGCGCACGGCGTGGATGCACTCCGTGCTGGACCGGGACGCGGATCCGGATATCGAGGAGTACGTGTTGCAGCGCTTCACCGGCGAGGTGTGATCCGGCTGCTTGCCGACCGTGGACGACCCGCCTAACGTGCGCAGATTGCAATGTCGGCCCTCTTCAGGTCACCGCCGGCCACCTTCAGCCACCTCCACCCGCCCGGGAGCCATCATGCGCACCACGACCTCCCCTCGGATCCGACGGACACGGACCACGGGACGCACCCTGTTCGTCGCTTTCCTGTTCGCCACCACGGTCGCGGCCCTGCCCACGGCCGTGGAGGCACAGTCGGGCGAAGGCCGCGGACTCGAGGAGGCTGCACCGGCGAGCACGGCCGACGTGGTGTACGGCCACAAGGCCGGGATGGCCCTCACCTTCGACGTGCTCCATCCCACCGGCCCCGCCAACGGCGCCGGGATCCTCTACATGGTCAGCGGCGGATGGTTCTCCCGGTGGTCTCCTCCGGGCCGGACGGCGGCCCGATTCGACGACCTCCTGGATCGCGGCTTCACCGTCTTCGCCGTGCGCCACGGGAGCGCACCCCGGTTCAACGTCCCCGAGGCTCACGCCGACGTCGACCGGGCCCTCCGCTACATCCGCCTTCACGCCGACGATTGGGGAGTCGACGTCGAGCGTCTGGGCGTGTTCGGGGGGAGCGCCGGGGGACACCTCTCCCTCATGCTCGGCCTCGCTCCGGACCACCGGGGCCCCGTCGCCGGCTCGGGATCTCGCACTCCGGAGGATCTCGTCACGGCCGCGGAGGGAGACGACGGGGTCGCCCGGGCCGACGACCGCGTCGCCGCCGTGGTGGCGTACTATCCTCCCGTCGATCTCCGACCCCTGGTGGGTCCCAACGAGCGGTTCCCGGCCCTCGACTTCCACGACTCCCTGGCCGCGGACATCTCACCGATCCTCTTCGCAACCCCCGACGACCCGCCGACGCTCCTGATCCACGGAGACGCCGACGAGCTCGTCCCGATCCGCAACAGCGAGATCATGTACGAGGCCCTCCAGGAGAAGGGGGTGGAGTCGGCGTTCATCACCATTCCAGGCGGAGACCACGGATTCCGGAACGCCGAGCACAGGGCCCGCGCCGAGGCCGCCATGGTGGAGTGGTTCGTCGAGCACCTGGATTGACCGGGGCACCCGGATCGACGTCAGTGCCCGGATCGACGAGACGACCCGGACCGGAGTCGAAGCGCGACCGATTCGCCTTCTTCCACCCCATGCGGGTCCGATGGGCGGAGTGCGACGTCCAGGGGGTCGTCTTCTATCCCCAGTACTTCGTGTACTTCGATGTGGCCATGACCGAATACATGCGGGCGCTGGGGTTCACCGGCCCCGTCATGACCGAGTTCCTCACCGTCCACGCCGAGGCCGACTACCGGGGCTCCGCCCGCTGGGACGACGAGATCGAGATCGGAGTCCGGTGCGCCCGGCTGGGGAGGAGCTCCATGACCCTCGACTTCGCCATCTTCCGGAACGGCGAGATCCTCACCGAGGGATCCAACACCTACGTCCACGTCGATCTGGAGGCGCACGCCTCGGCGCCCCACCCCGAGGAGCTGGTGGAGACGATCCTCGGGTTCGAGCGGGTGGCGCCGGAGCGCCCGTGAGGGCCGTCAGGAGCCCACGCCCGGCTTCTACGTCGTGACCCTCCTCGGAGTGCACCACGGCCGCCACCGCCGCAACGTCCCGGGTGTCCACCATGGGAATCGACGCATCTCCCGACGGCGAGCGGATCACCCCCTCGCCTCGAATGGCCTCCTTCTGATCCAGGACGTTCTGCATCAAGACGTGGGGCCGAAGGATGGTCCACGGCACCCCCGCCTCCTGCAGCGCCTGCTCCACCACCCCGTGCCAGACGCCGATGACCGAGTTGGCGTGGTCCAGGGTACCGGTTTCGCCACCGGCTGGAGGACCTGGATCTCTTCGCCGTCTACGTGTACGATCGGGACGCCATCCTTTACATTCCTGCGGCGATCATCTGCGGTGAGCGTCGGCAGACGACGTTCCTCTTCGATCCGCCTCGGAATGGACAGGAAGCCCTGATGCGGCACGCTTCCGCCTACGAGGACTTCGAAGAAGCGCTCCGAAGGATCGGCCACGAGCCCCCGTAGCTCAGCTGGTAGAGCAACGCACTTTTAATGCGTAGGTCCCAGGTTCGAGACCTGGCGGGGGCACTCGAAAACACGAAAGGGGAGGAAACAGCCGAACGCGGCTTTCTCCCCCCACTACAGATCCAGCTCCGTCTGTACCCCACCGAAGGTCCGGCGGTGGTGCGGCGTCGGTCCCAGCCTCCGGAGCGCCTCCCGGTGCTCGGCCGTCGGGTACCCCACGTTGGTCTCCCAACCGTATCCCGGGTACCGGGCGGCCAGTCGGCGCATGACCCGGTCCCGGCAGACCTTGGCGACGATGGAGGCGCACGAGACGGAGTGGATCCGGCCGTCCCCCTTCACCACGGCCTCGTGGCACCACCCCAGGCTCCGAACGGGGAGGCCGTCCACCACCACGTGGCCGACGTGGACTTCCAGGGCGGCCAGGGCACGGCGCATGGCCAGGGCGGTGGCCCGGAGAATGTTCAGCCGCTCGATCTCCCGGACGGACGCGGCGCCCAGGCCCACGGCCCGGGCGCCCCGGTGGATCTCCAACGCCAGGCGCTCCCGGTCCTCCAGGTCCAGGATCTTCGAGTCGGCGGCCCCGTCGATGCAGGTGCCCGGATCCAGGCACACGGCGCCGGCCACCACCGGCCCCGCCAGGGGCCCCCTTCCCGCTTCGTCCAACCCCGCAACGAAGCCGCGGCCCCAGAACCGCCTCTCGTAGGAGAGGAGGTCCGGGGGCCGCGTGTCCTTCGACTCCGATGCCATCGGTCGGATCGGCGCCGGGTCAGGTCATCCGCTTCTCCTTGATCCGCGCCGACTTCCCGCGCCGCTCCCGGAGGTAGTAGAGCTTGGCCCGGCGAACCCGACCGCGGCGGACGACCTCGATGTCCTTCACCGTGGGGGCGTGGATCGGGAAGATCCGCTCCACACCGACGCCGCTGGAGATCTTCCGAACCGTGAAGGTCTCGTGGACCCCGCCACCCCGACGGGTGATGCAGGTGCCCTCGAAGGCCTGGATCCGCTCCTTGTCCCCCTCACGGACCCGGTAGAGGACCCGTACCGTGTCCCCGGGGGAGAAGTCGGGCAGATCGTCCCGGAGCTGCTCCTTCTCGATTTCCTGCAGTAGATCGCCCATGGCTCGTCTCCTCGTGGTCCGGACCTTCCTGTTCGGCACAGCATGGAAGTATAAGTCTGCGTCTTCGTCAATTGAAGTCCCGATCCTGCTCGGACGCCTCCCCACCCGCCGCGTGCCGATCGTCGGTCCGCTCCAGGAGGTCCGGCCGCCGCTCCCGGGTCAGCCGCTCGGCCTGCTCTCTCCGCCACTCGGCGATCCGGGCGTGGTCGCCGCTGAGGAGAACCTCGGGAACGGCGTGGCCCCGGTACTCGGCGGGCCGGGTGTAGGAGGGAGGGCTCAGGTACGGCCCATCGTAGAAGGAGTCGGACGCCGCCGAGGCATGGTTCCCCAGGGCCCCCGGAAGGAGCCGGACGACGGCGTCCGTCACGGCCAGAGCCGCCACCTCCCCGCCGGAAAGGACGAAGTCGCCCACCGAGACCTCCTCGTGGGCCAGGTGATCGCCGACCCGCTGATCCACGTCCTTGTAGTGGCCACAGAGGAGGGTGACCTCCTCCTCCAGGGAGAGCCGAACCGCGTCCTGGTGACGAAAGAGCGTTCCCCGGGCCGACAGGAGGATGATCCGCCCGACGGAATCCCCTGCGCCCGCCGATTCCGTCGATCCACCGGACCCCGAGTCGGTCGAGTCCGCGGAATCCGTGGAGCCCTCGGAATCGGCGGAGTCGTCGGAGGACCTGGAGCGAAGATCGTCCACCGCCTCGTAGAAGGGCTCGGGCTTCATGACCATTCCGGCACCACCGCCGTATGGATAGTCGTCCACCGTCTGGTGCCGGTCGTGGGTGTAGTCCCGGAGGTCCACGACCCGATACTCCACCAGCCCGTCCTCCGCCGCCCTCCCGGGGATGCTCGTCTCCAGGGGAACCCGGAAGAAGTCGGGAAAGATGGTGACGATGTTGATGCGCATGGTGGGCATGGTCGGTGGAAGGCAGCTTCTATCGTTCCAGGAGTCCCTCTGGCGGATCGAGGACGATGCGTCGCCCCTTCACGTCGACCTCCCGAATCATCGCCTGGACCAGGGGCACGTGGAATCGTCCCGTCGGTCCCTGGATCTCGAGAAGGTCGGCCGCTCCGACGTCTTCATACACCTCCCGCACCACCCCGAGCTTCTCTCCTTCCACCGACTCGACGGTCATCTGGAGAAGCTGGTGGTAGAAGATCTCGCCTTCCTCCGGCTCCTCCACGTCCTCAAGGGAACGCATGAGGTAGCGCCCCCGGAAGTATTCGGCTTCGGTGCGATCTTCGATCCCCTTGAACTTGACCAGCAGCCCCTGCTTGTACGGTCGAACCTTCTCGACCTCGAGGCTGGGAAACCGGTCGCTGGGCTGGTCGCCGGCGGGATCGCTGACCCGGAAGGTGACCCCCTTCCGGTAGGTGGTGGCGGGGTGGTCTGTGAGGGGCCAGACGTAGATCTCGCCCTTGATGCCGTGGACCTTGTTCAGGTGGCCCACGACGAGGTAATCCGGATCCGAGGCGTCCACCGTCATGATGGCCGGAGCTCCGGGGGCCCGTCCCCCTGTCAGTCCTCCTTCTCTTCGTCTTCCGCTTCTTCTTCCGTTCCTTCTTCCGCTACTTCTTCCGTTCCTTCTTCGACGGCCTCTTCTTCGGTGGCGTCCGCCGTGGGCTCTTCAGCCTCCTCGGCCTCCTGGCCCTCCTCGGTCTCTTCCTCCTCCACTCCGGCAGCTTCGGCCTCGGCCTTCTCCTCAACCTCCTTCGCCTCTTCGGCCTCTTCCTCGGCAGCTTCGGCGACGGCCTCCTTCTCGACCTCGACTGATTCGCCTTCCTCCTCCGTGGCCGCTTCGGCCTCCGGCTTTTCGGCGGTCTCGGCGTCGGCCGCGGCAGCTTCGGTTGCGGCCGTGGCTTCGGCC
>JBKHJU010000026.1:0-9932 GCA_046537985.1 Longimicrobiales bacterium | reverse complement strand
GCTTTACGCTACGATGTCCCAGCCGTATATTCCGGTTCCCTCATTCCCCCGCAGGTTCAGTGCCGGCGGAATCGTACGTCTCCCGAACCTCGAATTCATGTCGCGGGTCATCGCCATAGCGAATCAGAAGGGCGGTGTGGGCAAGACCACCACCGCCATCAACCTGGGCGCTGCTCTCGCTGTGGCGGAGCACCCCACCCTGGTCGTGGACACCGATCCCCAGGGAAACGCCACCTCGGGGATGGGGATCGAAGGGCGGAACGCCCTTCCCACCATCTACGACGTGCTGGTGGAGGATCGACCGATCCAGGATGCGATCCTCCGAGAGGTCCACTTTCCCTGTCTCGATCTGATCCCGTCGACCCGGGATCTGGTGGGGGCGGAGATCGAGCTGGTGGGAGAGGGATCCCGGGAGACGATCCTCAAGCGGGCGCTCGAGCCCATCCGCTCGGAATACGAGTATATTCTGGTGGACTGCCCTCCCTCTCTGGGGCTCCTGACCCTCAACACCCTGGCGGCGGCGGACTCGGTGCTGATTCCCATCCAGTGTGAGTTCTACGCTCTGGAAGGATTGAGCCAGCTCCTGAACACGGTGCGCCTCGTCCAGCGCAACCTGAACCCGGCCCTCGAGATCGAGGGCGTGCTCCTCACCATGTACGACCGGCGCTTGAACCTCTCCAACCAAGTGGCGGAGGAGGCGCGGGAATACTTCGGCGACAAGGTCTACGAGACGGTCATTCCACGTAATGTTCGGCTGGCGGAGGCTCCCAGCTTCGGCCAACCGATCCTTCAATACGACATCCTCTCCACCGGTGCCCGGAGCTATCTTCGACTGGCCAGCGAGGTGGCGGATCGCACGGCCGAGGGTTCCGGTGACCGAGTCCCGAATCTCCCGGAGCCCGAGCCCACGGAGGCGGAGACGTCATGACCAGTCGTTCACGAAAGGATCGGCTCGGACGGGGGCTGGCCGCCCTTCTGGGCGAGAATCTTCCCCAGGAATCCGATGCGGACGAAGGGTTGGGAGAGTTCGAAGTCGATCGGATCGTTCCCAACCCCTTCCAGCCCCGAAGGGAGTTCGCCGAGTCCGAGCTGAAGGACCTGACCAGCTCGATCCGGGCGAACGGGCTCCTGCAGCCCCTGGTGGTCCGGCCCGCCGGAGGAAGCCCGGGTCGACCCCGCTATCAGCTCGTGGCGGGCGAGCGCCGTCTTCGGGCCGTCCGGGACCTGGGATGGGAGAAGGTCCCGGCCGTGGTGAGGGACGTGGACGACGAAACCCTTCTCGTCCTGGCCCTCGTGGAAAACATCCAACGTGAGGCCCTGAGCCCCCTGGAGGAAGCCGAGGGATACCACGTCCTGGCGGACGAGTTCGGCCTGACCCAGGAGCAGATCGCTTCGACGGTGGGGAAGGACCGTTCCACCGTGGCCAACATGCTCCGGCTGCTCAAGCTGCCTCCCTCGATCCGGAAGCTCCTGGACCAGGGAGCGCTGGCCATGGGCCACGCCCGTGCGCTCCTGGGAGCCGACGATCCCCTGAAGGCCAGCGAGCTGGCTCGCAGGGCGGCTTCCCGGGGATGGTCGGTACGGGAGGTGGAGCGGCAGGTCCGGAAGGCCAACGAGCAGGCGTCGGGAGAGCCCGGTACCGAAGAAAAGGACCGCTCGCCGGGCGCGGAACGGGCCAACCTGACGGTCCAGGCGCTGGAGGAGGAACTTCGCAAAGTCCTCTCGACGAAGGTGGAGATCAGCCGAAAGAAGAAGGGGAGCGGACAGATCATCGTGCCCTTTCGAGATCACGAGGACTTCGAGCGGGTCTTCGCCCTGATCGTCGGGCGGGAGACCACCGAGGTGCTGAGCTGACCCCCGCCATGTCCAGAGGCAAGCGAAGGTCCGGTGGATTCAGGCTCCTCGTGATCCCCGACGGGACCGGGCCCAGCCGAACGTTCGAAGTGGGCCCCTTCGTCGCCCGCTTTCTCCCTCTGGGCCTCGTTCTCCTCTCGCTCCTTCTCCTCTTCTTGCTGGGCAGCTGGGTGTATCTCGCTTTCCGGGCGGTCCGGGTCGACGAGCTCCAGGCCCGGGTGGCCGAGCTGGAGGGCCAGGAGGAGAGCCTCCAGCGACTGGCCGTCCGACTCGAGGAAGCCGAGGCACGCTACGAGCAGCTTCGGCTTCTCTTCGGTCCCGACAGCGCCGTCTCCACTTCCGGGGTCTGGTTACCCGCGGTGGATGGAGGCGCGTCCACCCGGGACGAGCCCGGCGAGGACGGCGACGCTCCCTCGAGCTGGCCCCTGAGCGAGCGGGGCTTCGTGACCCAAACCCTGCTCTCCGGCGACGGCGGTGAGCACCAGGGGCTGGACATCGCCGTTCCCAGCCATTCCTATATCCGGGCCGCGGGCGGTGGCGAGGTCGCGGAGGTCGGCGAGGACTCGATCTACGGCCGCTACGTGATCCTCGACCACGGCGAGGGATATCGGAGCGTGTACGCACACGCCGCCGAGACCCTGGTGACCGCTGGTCAGGAGGTCCGAGTAAACGAAGTGATCGCCCTCTCCGGCTCCACCGGGCGGTCCACGGCTCCCCACCTCCACTTCGAGATACTGCTGGACGGGGAGCCTCTCGATCCGCTCACCCTGGTGGAGCAGCCTTAGGTAACGGAGGAGAACCGACGATGGCGCCATCGGCGACCGGGCAGAAGGGCGGAGGCAGTGACGACATCTCGATCATCGGTCCCGAGATGAGGGTCCAGGGGGACCTGGTGACGGACGGAACCGTCCGCGTGGAAGGACGGATCGAGGGGAACGTGGAAGCCGGGAAGGCGGTGGTCGTGGGTCGCGGTGGCGAGGTCCACGGCGACGTCCGGACTCAGGACGCCGTGGTGTCCGGGCGGGTCCTGGGGGGGCTCACGGCAGCGTCCAGGCTCGAGGTCCAGGCCACGGCGCGGATCGACGGCGAGGTCCACGCCCGCCGCCTCCAGCTCGAGGAGGGAGCCATGCTGAACGGGACGGTCCGGATGGGTGAGATCGAGCTCGAATCTCAATCGGACCGGAATGCCCGGAGGGTGCCATCCGATTCGGAGGCAGGGACTCCGTCCTAGCCTCGGTCGCCGGAGGCGGGTCCTCGTTCCCTGGTGTCTTTCCACAATTGTGCAAAACTGTTTCCGGGGCACCTTCGGTGGGACGCGGGGATATCCACGGGAGCTCGAGGGCTTGGAATCAGGGCGTTTCTCCTGTTTTTCCACACTTTCAACATCGGGGTGGAAGGGCCGTGGCTGCGTACCGGGTTCCACAACCACAGGTCGCCGCGCCCGCCCGTACCCGAAGACACTGGGCGTCCGGAAGTCATCCCCGAGAAGCCAAACCGAATCATGGAACTAGAACGCCTGCTTCACTTCCTCGACGACTTCCTCGAGATTCCGGACCACCCGGATTTCGACGGGGCCATGAACGGGCTCCAGGTCCAGGGGCCCGATCACCTGGAGCATCTGGCCGTCGCAGTGGACGTGAGCGAGGCCACCGTCGAAGGGGCCGTGGATTCGGGCGCCGATCTCCTGCTGGTCCATCACGGCCTGTTCTGGGGAGGCCTCGGGCGTGTCACGGGGCGCCTGTACCGGAAGCTCTCCAACCTCATCCGCAACGACGTGGGCCTGTACAGCGTCCACCTTCCCCTCGATGCCCACGCCGAGGTGGGGAATGCGGCGGTCCTCGCCCGGGAGCTGGGGGTCGAGGTCGACGAGCCGTTCGGACGATTCCGGGACACCCCCGTCGGGTGGTCGGGTATCCTCCGCGAGGATCGACGCGAGCTCCTCGGGCGGATGGAAGCGTGCCTCGGTCGCAGCGTTCACCTGATCCCGGGTGGAGCGGAGCACCTGGAGCGGGTCGCCGTGGTCACCGGCAGCGGGGGCTCCTTCATCCAGGAGGCCGCCGACGGGGGGCTCGATGCCCTGATCACGGGTGAGGGAAAGCACCACGACTATGTGGAGGCCACCGAGCTCGGGATCAACGTGTTCTACGGGGGCCACTACGCCACCGAGACCTGGGGTGTGCGGGCCCTGGCCCGGCGCCTGGAGGAGACCTTCTCCCTCTCCTGGACCTTCATCGACGATCCCAGTGGCCTCTGACCGGAGCTGCCTGGCTTGCCACGGTGGCCGCGACCGCCGCTCGGATCGCCGCATCTTCGGGCGGGGCCGGCGCGCGCTCGGCCTCGTCTCGATCCGGCTCCTGTCGGCTGCTCTGGTGCTGTCCGGGGCTCTCTTGCGGCCCGGGCCCGCAACCGCCCAGGAGGTGCCGACCCCCGAGGCGCACTTCGGGTTCGTTCCGGGAGCGGACCGGGAGCTCGCGGGGTGGGACGAGCTCGCCGCGTATTACGAGCGCCTCGCGGACGGGAGCCCTCGGGTGGCCCTGGACACCCTGGGATCGACGACCCGGGGGCGTTCCCTCGTCATGCTCACCGTGACCAGCGAGGAGAACCACGCTCGCCTGGAGGAGCTGCGAGAGGTCCAGGCGCGGCTCTCGGATCCCAGGCGCATCTCGGACGCGAGTGAGCTGGAGGAGCTTCTCGACGAGGGTCGAGCCGTCGTCCTCGTGACCCACGGCGTCCACTCCAGCGAGGTGGGGAGCGTGATGGTCGCTCCCCGATTCCTCCACCGGCTCGCCACGTCCTCCGATCCCCGCGTGGCCGAGATCCTCGAGAACGTGGTGGTCCTGGACATCCCGTCCCTCAATCCCGACGGGACCCAGTGGACGGCGGAGTGGTACAGGCGCTGGGTCGGAACGGAATACGAGGCGTCGCCCCTCCCGTGGCTCTACCACCACTACGTCGGACACGACAACAATCGGGACTGGTACGCCTTCACCCAGCTCGAGACGGAGCACGTCGTCCGGGGAGCCCACCAGAAGTGGCATCCCCACATCGTTCACGACATCCACCAGATGGGGCGGGATGGGCCCCGGATCTTCCTTCCGCCCTACGTCGGGCCGTGGGAGCCAAACGTGGATCCGGCGTTGACGGGGGCGGTGAACGACCTGGGCACGTGGGCCGCCGCCAGCCTGCTCCGGGAAGGGAAGTCGGGGGTCGTCGTGAACGCCATCTACGACGCCTATTCCCCGGCCCGGGCATATTCGCACTACCACGCCGGCGCCCGGATCCTCAGCGAGACGGCTTCGGCGCGCTTGGCTTCACCGGACTCGGTCTTCCCGTGGGAGCTGCGGTCCGGCCGGGGATACGATCCCCGGGAACGGAGCTGGAATCATCCGGATCCGTGGGAAGGGGGGCGCTGGGGGCTTCCGGAGATCACCGACTACATGGAATCGGGGGCCATGGCGGTCCTCCTCCACGCCGCCCGAAACCGTCGCCACTGGCTCGAGCTGGCACACGGAATCAGCCAGCGGGCCGTCGAGGGCTGGGGGGAGTGGCCCGCCGCGTGGGTGATCCCCACCGCGGAGGGAGCCGAGCCCGGATTCTCCCACCTCCTTCGGATCCTGCGCCTGGGAGAGGTGGAAGTGCGCAGGACCGGGCGAGCGATGGACGTCGGCGGGAGGACCTTCGAGGAGGGTGCCTGGGTGATCCCCATGGAACAACCCTACGCGGGCTTCGCCCAGACGCTGCTCGAGGCGCAGGAGTACCCCGACCTCCGGCAGGATCCCGACGAGCCGCCGGTGCGACCGTACGATGTTACGGCCCACACCCTGCCCCTCCTCACGGGGGTGGAGGCGATTCCGGTGGACAGCCTGCCGTCCGCGGAGCTCGGACCCGTGGTTCCGGAGCCGGAGCGGACCTTCGAGCTCCCGGCGGAGCTGGCGGGCCCCGATGCACCCCGCATCGCCCTCTACAAGTCGAACCAGGAACCCATGGTGGCGGGGTGGACCCGCTGGCTCTTCGACCGACACGGGCTCGTATACGACACCCTGGGCACGGATGAGATCCGGGAGGGAGGGCTTCGCGAGACCCACGACGTCATCGTCCTCCAATCCCAGTCGTACGGGTCCATGGTCAACGGCTGGTCCGTCGGAGAAGTGCCCCCCGATTGGTCTGGCGGCCTGGGCGTCGAAGGGAGCCGGGCGCTGCGTGACTTCGTCAGAAACGGAGGACGGTTGGTGGCCATGGAGCAGGCCACGGATTTCGTGGTGCGCATCCTCGGGCTGGATGTGGCGAACGCCGTGGAGCGTCTCCCCGCGGAGGAATTCTTCGTGCCCGGGTCGCTGGTCCGGGTCACAGTGGAATCGGACCCCGATTCCACGGACGGGACCGGCGGTGACCTCGAGGCCGGGAACGCTGCTTCCGTGGACCGGGAGGTGGCCCCGCCCGCGTACCCCACGGGAGAGTCGGCGGTCTGGTTCGGTCCGGATAGCCGGGCCTTCACCGTGACCGACCCGACGGTCCGGATCCTGGCCCGATACAGCGAGGTGGAGCCCCTGTTGTCGGGGTGGATGGTGGGTCCGGATCACGTCACCGGAAGGCCCGCGCTTCTCGAGGCCGACGCGGGACGGGGAAGCGTTGTGCTGTTTGGATTTCAGCCCAACTATCGAGGGCAGTCGGTGGCGACGTGGCCCCTCCTGTTCGACGCACTCATACCGGAAGCGACCGGCGAGACCGCCGGAGGAGATCCATGAGCGATATGACGTGTCCCCAGTGTGACGCCGAGGTGGGAGAAAAGGGGTTCTGCCCGAAATGCGGAGCATCCCTCGAGCCCCGGAGCTGCCCCTCCTGCGGTGACTCGGCGCCTGCGGGGAGCCGTTTCTGCACGAAGTGCGGCTCGCCCCTCGCAGGGGTGTCCGGCGAAGGGCGAAGCGAGTCGAGAGGAGATGGCGCGCTGGGGTGGTGGGTGGCCGGCCTGATCATGACCGCCCTGATCATCGTCGTCATCGTGTCGGTGCTCGAGCCCGATCGTGGGCTCCAGGAGGGGGATGCGATTCCCGATGCCGGTGCGGCACAGGGTGGAACCGGAGCGGGGGCCGACGGCGGCACGGACGGGGGTCTCGGGCCCGCGCCCGACGTGGACATCAGCTCCATGACTCCCCGGCAGGCGGCGGACCGTCTCTTCGATCGGGTGATGCGGGCAGGCGAGGCCGGCGACACCGCCCAGGTCATGCAATTCCTGCCCATGGCCATCGGCGCCTACGAGCGGGCCCGGCCCCTGGACTCGGACGGGCTCTTCCACCTCTCGGTGCTCCAGCGAACGGGCGAGCAGTTCGAGGAGGCACTTCGCACCGCCTCCACCGGGCTGGAAGAGGATCCCGATCACCTGCTCCTCCTCTCGGCCGCGGCCGAGGCCGCGAGGCAGCTCGAGGACACGGCCACCGCCCGGGCCCACTACGCCCATCTCCTCGAGGTGTACGACGAGGAGCGGAGCTCCGACCTGGAGGACTACCGGATCCACTCCGCCCTCCTGCCCGTGATCCGGGACGACGCCGAGAGCTTTCTCGAAGGCTCCTGAGCCGGGAGTGACGGCGACCGACCGGCCGCCGTCCCGCCGCGTTCCCGGGTGTCGTGGGGACGCGCCCCCGACGACGGCGGACCCGGCTTTCGGGGACCTCGCAGGATCCTCCGACGCTTCGAGGGTTACGCTTAACCGATCGGTGAGATGAGCGGTGGGCTCCTTCGCCCCGGCCCACGGCTATGCACGAGAGCAGCACGAGCGAGAGGCCGCCCGCGGCGTTGCTCCTTTTCGTCGGGTTGTGCTAGGTTCTGCAGGCCCGCCGTGGGCCGCTGGCCCGAAACGACCGACCCGGTGCGACCGGGGACCGGGTGCGTTGAGGCGGACTCCGGGGACGGAGACGAGGCGACCCTCGTCGGAGCTCCCCCGATCGCCGACGCGTCCCGCCCGCGTCGGCCCGGTTCCAGAACTCGAAAAAGCAATCGCATCAAGGCGAGACGGTGAGCGAGACTACCACTGTCGACATTGCCCCCGGGGGCTACGCTCCCGGGAACAAGGACACGGGGATTGTCAAGCCCAAGGGCACGTCCCGTATTCGGGCCCACGAGGGCCTGCAGACGGTCCCGGGGGACGCGCGTAAGCCCGGCTGGCTCAAGGTTCGCTCCCCCGGCGGCGAGAACTACCGCCGTCTCAAGAAGCTCATGCGGGATCGGTCCCTCCACACGGTCTGCGAGGAGGCCGGCTGCCCGAACATCGGGGAGTGCTGGGAGGCGGGCACCGCCACCTTCATGATCCTGGGCGACGTATGCACCCGGGCGTGCAAGTACTGTGGGGTAGCCCACGGCATGCCCACGGAGCTGGACGAGGACGAGCCTCGACGCGTCGCGGAGACCGTCGAGGCTATGAATTTGGAGCATGTGGTGATCACCAGCGTGAACCGGGACGAGCTCCCCGACGGAGGGGCCGGCATCTACGCCCGGACCATCCGGGAGATCAGGGATCGCCTTCCGGAGTGCTCCGTGGAGGTTCTGATCCCCGACTTCAAGGGAGACGAGGACGCGCTGGAGACGGTCCTCGACGCCGAGCCGTCCATCCTGGGGCACAACCTGGAGACCGTGGAGCGGCTCCACCCCGAAGTCCGGCCGGGCGGGCGGTACTGGCGCTCCATCTCCTTCCTCGGAGCGTCCAAGGGAATGGCTCCCCGGATCCTCACCAAGACGGGGCTCATCCTTGGGATGGGAGAGGAAGCGCCGGAGATCCGCCAGGCCATGGAGGACCTCCGGGACGCTTCGGTGGATATCCTCACCCTGGGCCAGTACTTGAGACCCTCTCCCCAGCACATTCCGGTGGCTCGCTGGGTCACGCCCGACGAGTTCGCCCAGTGGAAGCGGATCGGCGAGGAGGAATACGGATTCCGGCACGTGGAGTCCGGACCGCTGGTGCGCTCCAGCTACCACGCGAAGGACCAGGCCCGGGAAGTCGAAGCCGGCGGACCCGGCGCCATCACGAAGGTCTTGGAGGCGGACGTGCCCGCCCCCGCGGAGGTCTCTCCTCCGCAGCTCGTCCAGCTCGAGATGGGACGACTGGGCGGGCACGCCACCAACAGGGATGAAGCCAATGGCTGAGACCAATACAGCAGAGAAGACGATGGCCGAGGCGAAGGCGCAGTCGGAGGAGGAAGGTCCGGCGCTGAAGTCGTTCTCCAAAGAGCAGCTTCACGGCCTCCTTCGGGAAATGCTCCTCTATCGTCGCTTCGAGGAGAATGCCGAGGAAGCCTACGTGATCGGGAAGATCGGGGGCTTCTGCCACCTCCATATCGGACAGGAGGCCGCGGCGGCCGGGTGCGTTCTTCCCCTGAGGGAAGAGGATTACGTCATCACGGCCTACCGCGACCACACCCAGGCCCTGGCCAAGGGACTGTCGGCCCGGGAGGTCATGGCCGAGCTCTACGGAAAGGAGGGGGGCTGCTCGGGTGGGATGGGCGGCTCCATGCACCTCTTCGGGGCCGAGAAGGGCTTCATGGGGGGGCACGGGATCGTGGGCGCCCAGGTACCCCTGGCCACCGGGATGGGGTGGGCCATCCACTACCGGGAAGAGGACCGGGTCTGCGTCTGCTTCCTCGGAGACGCGGCGGTGAACCAGGGCGCCTTTCACGAGGCCCTGAACATGGCCGCCGTCTGGAATCTCCCGGTGGTCTACATCGTGGAGAACAACGAGTACGGGATGGGCACCGCCTTCAGCCGGGTGTCCGAGACGGAGATCAAGGATCGCTCGTGCGCATACGGAATTCCGGGCCACTTCGTCTACGGCCAGGACGTCCTCGAGGTGTACCGGACGACGGAAGACCTGGTGGAGAAGGCCCGGTCCGGCGGAGGGCCCCAGTTCCTCGAGGTGAGGACCTACCGGTTCAAGGGACACTCCATGTCCGATCCGGTGTCGGGCACCTATCGCTCGAAGGAGGAGGTCTCGGAGAAGGCCGACGCGGAGGACCCCATCAAGATTCTCCGCAACAAGCTCTTCGACGCCGATCTCCTGACCGAGGAGGAGCTCGAAGCCATGGACCAGGAGG
>JBKHJU010000025.1:0-10191 GCA_046537985.1 Longimicrobiales bacterium | reverse complement strand
GATACGCACTCCCCCGACCGCGAGATTGACGGTGAGAATGGACGTGCCGGTGGAGCCCGCCTCGCTGAGACCGATCCGCGGCCCCCGCCGGCATCATCCCGACCTACCTCGCCCGCCTCGCGACCTCCACGGCGTCCTCCGTCCAGGGGCGAAGCGCGTCCGCGTCGTCGAGGAGTTCCGCCGGAACCTCCCGGTAGGAGAGCTCCGCCCCGTCCGGACCGAACGGTCGAAACGGCCGAAGACCGCGCTCTTCGTACGCTCCCCGGGTCTCGTCGTCCACCTTGAAGTAGAGGACGTCGTCGGCGATGAGGGCGAAGAAGAGCTCCCCGCTGTAGATCCCCACGGCGCCGAACATGCGCCGCGTGCGGATGGAAGGCGCGATCCGCTCGAGCTGGTCCTCGACGAAGGCCCGGAAGGAGGGGGTGACGGGCACGGAGGGGTCTACCCTCCGAGGATTCCGTCGGGATCCCACTTCTCCTTCAGCTTCTTCAATCGCTGGTAGTTCTCGCCGTACGCGTTGGGGATCCGGTCCCGCTCGTCGTGGTCGAGGTAGTTCACGTACACGCCGCCCGTGCCGTGGGGGGCCATGGTTTCGTACAGCCCGCGGGTCCATTCGATCATTTCCTCGTCCCGATCCGCGTCATTCCATCCGGTGGTGATCCCCAGGTTGAAGGTCCCGTTCCTGTGGGGAAAAGCCGTGGCGCCCGGATCCTTCCGGTTGATGGCACCTCCCATGCCCTCCAGGAACACGCCCGTGTAGGACCCCGCCAGAGGATCGGCTCCCTGGACGAGGGAGGCGATGGCGTCGTCGGAGAGCTCGGCGAAGTAGCACGACTTTCCGTAGTAGCGCTCGCCATCCGGATAGCCGGCGTCGAAGGCGCTCTGGAGGGACGCGTAGGGCATGGGCTGGACCGCGTTCAGGATGGGGTCTCCGATTCCCGACAGGGGCTCGAAAGCCTCTCTCCCGGTGTCGACGGATCCCGAGTGGCAGCCGACGAGGGCGAGGGCGCACCGGCCGTGGAAGGGCTCGGGAAAGGGAGCTACGGGAGGGACCCGGACGATGAGGGCGTAGCACCCCACCTCGTCCGGCGCCGCGGCCATGAAGTCGCGGTAGGCTCGAAGAACGTCCTCGGCCGCTTCCATGGGATGGAAGATCTGGACGACCAGGATCTCGGGCCCCACCTCGTGGAGCTGGAACTCGAACGACGTCGCGACACTCGAGCCGTTCGGCTCTCGGGGTCGATCCGGACCTCCCGGAGGTGGGACAGATCGATCATGAGGCCACCCTCGGGGACGGTCTTCCCGGAGAAGCCGTGGCCGCCGCCTCGCACTCCCACGGAGAGGTCGTGGTCGGCCGCGCACCTCACCGCCGCCGTGACGTCGGCGGTGCCCGCGCAGCGGGCGATCACCGCGGGACGGGAATCGACCATCCCGTTCCAGAGGGACCGGGCCGCATCGTACCCGTCGTCGCCGGGCGCCAGGGCTCGACCCCGCATCCGGGCGTCCAACTCCTTTGCGAGCGTTCGTTCACCGGATTCGAACGTATCCGCCATATTCTTGTCTCCGTGGTGGTTACATCGTCCTATATCAGATGTTGGTCGACATCATTCCATCGGTGCCTGAAGCTCTTCCCAAAGGTACCGCTGATGCCGGTCCTGAAGCCGCACCCAGATCTCGTGGATCAGGTTGAGGACCTTGCGCACGGCGTATTCCTGATGCGCGTCCCGAATGGTGAGAACGAGGTCGAAGGAGTCTTCGCCACGGGGACCCGATGAGGGCACCAGCTTCGCGGACACTTTCTCGCCGTCGATGCGACGATGGGGAGGGAGGAATCCTTCGGTCGTCGGAGCGAGCCGCTCTTCGATCATGCGCTCCACTTCAGCGCGGACGGCCGGATGCCGGGCCAGGGCGGGCAAGGGGTCCCGAACCGCGAGGGTGTCGCCGTCGGGGCTCAGGTCGATGCGGAACGGCCGGGGGCCCAACCAGAAGAATCGGAAGGAGAAGACGGGACCTCCGTCGCCGCCTTCGCCCGCATCCGGCCCGGGAAGGCTCGCGGCGTCGAAACCCCGGAACACTCCCCGCTCCGCATACTCCCGCAGGGTGTCGTGGACGATCGCGCCGGGTGCGGGCGCGGAGCGAGTAGCGTCGGAGTCGCTCATCGGACCTCCGCGTCGCTCGACGAACGGTCAGTGGTAGTACGCCATGCAGCCCGGCTCCACTTTGCCCAGGAAGCCCGGCGGGTACTCGGCTCCCAGCCAGTACTCCTTCAGAGCCTGGCAGTTGATCACCGAGGGGATCCGGTCGTTGACCGCCAGCTCGTAACACCGCTCCAGGGCCGGCCGGAGCTCGCCGGGACGCTGGACATACTCGCCGTGGGCGCCCAGGGCCTCTCCGATCTCGTGATACCGGAGGTTCTCCTGGAAGAGGTGGATATGGGAGACGATCTTGTTCTGGCGATTCCCGGGCCAGGTACCCCAGGCGTTGTTGTTGTAGACCAGGACGATCGCCGGAATCCTGTATGCGGCCAGGGTCTCCAGCTCGAAGCCCGAGTAGCCGAATCCCGCGTCCCCGGTGATCCCGATCACCGGGTGGCCCCGGTACGCGCTCTGCACCCCGGCTCCCTGCTGGACGGCGGCCGCGGCGCCCACCGTGTATCCGACGTCCGGCCCGATGGCGCCGTACTGATAGGCGCCGTTCACGATCTGTCCGGGGCGGTGGGCTCGAAGCCAGCGCCGGGTGTAGCGGGCGATTCCGAATCCTCCGGACACGATGGTGGTCTGGTCCCGGGGGATGTCTCCCTCGTAGAGGAAGTCGCTCAGCTCCTTCGAGATGACTGCAGGGTGGATCCCGTCGTCGTAGCTGGCTCCCTGCCGGTACATGTCGGCCAGCTCGTCCTCGAAGTCCCGGCGGGCCCCGGCGACCTCGTCCACCCACGCCTCGTGGCTCATGCTCGGAAGGGCCTCGGTGAGGGCCTCCAGCGCAGCCCGCTCGTCGCTGACGATGCCCATGTCGATGGGTAGGTTCCGGCCGATGTCCTCGTGGCCCGGGTCGATCCGGATGTAGCGGGCGTCGGGGCCGAAGGCGAACTCCTCGATGGTGGGCATGCAGTACTGACCCACCAGGATGACGAGGTCCGCCGACGGAAGCGCGCCCGGCGCGGCGCTCGCCGACAGCCGGTGTGAGTCGGGGAACTGCCCACGCATGGGCCCGGACTCGACCACCGGGATCTCGCACCGCTCGGCGAGGCGGGTCAGCGCCTCCCACGCCTTCGAGTAGAAGACGCCGGTGCTGGAGACGATGATGGGACGCTGCGCTTCCCGGATCATACCGGCGGCCTCCTGCACCATCCGGTCGTCGGGGTGGGGGCGAGCCTCGGTCCGGTAACGATCCCTGGTGTAGAAGTACTCCAGGTCCCGGGGGCTCTCGAAGCGGGCTCCCGAGACCTCGGTCGTGAAGTCCAGGTGCACGGGGCCGGGCACGCCGCTCCGGAGCTGCCGGAAGGCGTAAGCCCCGTATTCGTGGATCCGGTTTCCGGTGATGAGCCGCTTCCCGTACTTCTTGAGTCCCTCGGTCGTGGGCTGTTGGTACCCCCGCTGGATCTGGGCCTCGGTGTCGTCCCCCTGGACGGACATGTTGCTGGCCAGGAGGAGCATGGGAGTGCGGCAGGCATTCGCCGCCGCGATGGCGCTGATCATCAGGGTGAAGCCGGGCCCCTCGGTCCCCGACGTCGCGGCGATCTCACCGGAGCAGCGGATGAACGCGTCGGCCGCCGAGGCCATGTTGCCCTCGTTTCGCCCGCTGTAGGTGGGGATCCCCTGATTGGCGATGGCGTGGACCACCTGGTAGTTGCCGGGACACGAGAAGAGGGCCGCCAGCTCTTCCTCCTTGCACAGCCGGGCGAAGACGTCTGCCCCGGTCATGGGGAAGTCGACGTCCGGGAGGTCCGTGGTGGTCCGTAGACGGTAGTCCTCGGGAATGGTGATGGGCGGGGGATCGGACTCCTGGCTCACGACCATGCTGGCCTTCCCCAGGCCGGCCTCCTCCAGGCTGCCCTTTCCCAGGGTCGCGGCGAGGCCCGCTCCGAAGGCCGCCCGCTTCACGAAGTGGCGGCGAGGGAGGGGAGGGGCCTCGTCGGATCCGTCGGCGACGCCGGTGCCCGCGGTGTCCGCCGCGCCCGACCGCCTCGCGGCCCCGTCGTTCCGAGCCCGCCGGTCCGCCCCCGGCGCCGGAAGCAGGTCGTCGTCGGGGAGCCGGAACTCACCGGGTTGCAGCGGCTCGATGCCGTCGGGGGTGTACTGGCTTTCGTCGGCCATGATGGTTCCTCGGAGCGGGCCCGAAGGGCGTTACGAAGCGGGTCACCGGGGCGCCCGGATGACGGGGGGGCGCCGGCGCCCGGTCCCGGTCGAAGATAGGACTACGCTCGCACCCTCGCCAACGCGAGTCCCGGCCCTCCGGTGCCGGTACCCGGCTCGGATCTTGCCCGGCTGGACACCGGTTGCCCGAGGGACGATTGTATACGCTCACGATCCGACCACCCTGGGAAATCTCACGTTCCGTGGCCCGCATTCTCGTAGTCGACGACGACGCGCTGGACCGGATGATCCTCGATTCCCTCGTGAACCAGGCCGGCCACGAGCCGGTCTTCGCGGAGGACGGTGAAGAGGCCCTCGCGCTCTTCGACAGACAGGAGTTCGACCTCGTCGTGACCGACCTGGTCATGCCGAAGGTCAACGGCCTCCGGCTCATTCGGCAGATCATGGAGATGGCTCCGGACACCGCCGTCATCGCCATCACCGGCACCAGCCCGGAGCAGCTCGCCAGAGCCGAGGACTACGGCGCCGCAGTGACCCTGGTCAAGCCCCTGGACCCCGACGTCCTCTTCCGGACCATCGAGGACATTCTCGCCCGGCGGGAGCCGAGCCAGGCCTGATCCGCTCGGGGCTTCCTCCAGGGTAGGTGGGAGCTCCTCGACCGTCGTCGCTTCCCTGCGTCGGACCTTCCACGAAGTGTGGCGCTTCCGCAACGCGGTGCCGATTCGACGATTCCTGCGGGAAGCCGTGCTGGATCCCGCAGGATCCCGCCCACTCCGTCTTCTCCCTGATGCCACGGGCTTTCTGGGGGAGGGCGTCCGTCGGATGCGCTCCGCCGGCGGCGGTTCGAAGCGGTGGCACGGCTGATGCCCCTGCAGGAGGAGTGTCGACAGCTGGTTCCGAGCTTTCCCGGAGGATTCCCATGTTGGTGTCCCAGCGGACCTGGACCGATCGTCGTGACGGATGTACCTGGACCGTGCGCGGGGTGTGGCTTTCGGACGACCTGGTCATGGGTCCCGTGGCGTTCGATTCGAACTCGACCCACTACGACTCGTCGTGCGGCGTGACCCACGCCACGGACAACAAGCTGCAGAGCTTGCTGGACCACGCTCGCAAGGTGAGCGGGCGCATTCGTCGGGGGCGCTGAAGCCCGTTTCATGGGGCGCGCCACAGCGGAGGGCGCGTCGAAACGGCGCGGGGCGCCCTTGCTCCTGCCCTTCTCCGTCGGAATAATGGCGGGAGACGAATGGAGCGGGGGGCCGATCGAGGATCGTCCCCCTCCTCCCCCCTCCGCACACGAGCCGGGGCCCCGTGCATGTCACCCGTCACACCACGCCGCATCGCGGCCGCTTGCGTCCTTCCCGCCGTCGCTGGCCTCGCCGTCGTAGCCTCCTCGGAGAGCGGATCCGCCGACGTGACGTCGGCCATGGCCGGTCACCTTCTCACCGCCGCCACCCTCTCGGGCTTCTTCGGGCCCTGAGCCGGCAATTGGGCGTGCGTCCCGCCCGATCCGCGATCCGATCCGCCCGATTCCCGAGCCGCCGGAAGGGCTCCTCGATCGGCTCGCAGAGATCCACGTCATCGCCGTCTTCACGCCGCAGGGTGACGCCCGCTCTCGCGCTCCTCGTGGCGTTCGCCGCGCTCGGTGCCGGGTGCGGTCCCGGGGATGGAGGCCCGGATCGCCCGGGGGCGGGACGGGTGGACGGGAGCCTCGAGGGCCCCGGAGATCGAACTCCCGGCCTCGTTCTCTTCGAGGGAGCGCGCCTCATCGTGGGAGACGGCACGGTGATCGAAGACGGGGCCCTCCTCGTGGAGGACGACCGCATCGCCGCGGTGGGTGAGGCGGGTGACATCCCGCTTCGCGAGGGCGATCCCGGTTTTGCTCGGGTCGAACTCTCGGGCCGCACCGTCATCCCGGCCCTCATCGACTCCCACGCCCACCTCGGCTACGAGGGGTACACGGGATGGGGCGCCGAGCATTACTCCCGGGCCAACCTCCTCGACCACCTCCACCGCTACGCGTACTACGGCTTCGGCGCCGTGTTGTCCGCGGGTGCCGACCCCGAGGATCTCGCCCTCGAGCTCCAGGAGGATCAGCGATCCGGCGAGGTGCGAGGCGCTCGCTTCCTGTTCGCCGCCGGGATGGCTCCGCCGGATCAAGGTCCCAACGACCGATTCCTCGTCCACACGCGGGCGGTTTCCGCGGAAACCGGAGAGCCGGTGGTCCGCGGTCTGTCTTCACCGGACGATGCCGGTCGAGAGGTCCGGACGGTGGCCGGGAAGGGGATTCCCTTCGTCAAGATCTGGGTGGACGATCGGGGCGGGAGCCAGGAGAAGCTGTCCCCCCGGATCTACCGGGCGGTGATGGCCGAGGCCGGGGAGCTCGGGCTCGAGGTCCTGGTCCATCAGCAGCGCGCCTCCGACATGCCGGACCTGATCCGGGCCGGCACCGACGGATTCCTCCACGGACGCCTCGGACCGGCCCTGGACGACGATGTCGCCGCCCTCCTGGCCGGGGAGGACGTCTTTCTCGTGCCGAACCTCGGGCTGGGCGAGCTCCGGGGAGAGAACGTGGCCGCCGACCCCTTTCTTCGTGAAGCGATCCGTCCCGAGGTGGCCGAGCGCGTCGACCGGGAGCGGGGTGGGGCGGTGGGAGTGGGGGAATCCGTGTCGTCCGATCGCGACCGGGAGCTCACCGCCGCCCTCCGCCGCCTGAGGAATGCCGGCGTGGACATCGTCCTGGGCACCGACGCCGGGGCCGTTCCGGACCACTTCTTCGGCTATGCCGGCCACCGGGAGCTGGAGATCTTCGTGCGACTGGGGATGACGCCGACGGAGGCCCTGGTCGCCGCCACCGGCGCCGCGGCCGAGGCCCTCGGTCTGGAGGACACGGGGAGCCTGGCCGCGGGGAAGAGCGCCGACTTCGTCGTTCTCGACCGAGACCCCACCGCCGACATCCGCAACACCCAGAGCATCGTCGAAGTCTACCTCAGGGGAGAGCGAGTGGATCGGGACAGCCTCCGAAGCGCCTGGCGGGGAGAAGCCGGTGCGGAGGCTGGAAGCTCGGGCGCCTCGCCCGAGGCGGGGGTGCGCTGACCCCGTGTCCCACGGACCCGTGTCTCACGGACCCGTGTCTCACGGACCCGTGTCCCACGGACTGCGCCTGACCTGCGTCCTGGCCCACCCCGACGACGAGACCCTGGGCACCGGGGGGATCCTTGCCCGGTACGGCGACGAGGGGGTGGAGACTTCTCTGATCACCGCCACCCGGGGGGACGCGGGGCGGTATCGCACTCCCGACACGCCCCACCCGGGGCGGGAGGCCCTGGGCCGGATCCGGGAGAAGGAGCTCCGGGCGGCGGCGGACGTGCTGGGGGTTCGGGACGTGTCGATCCTGGGCTATCCGGACGGCGAGCTGGATCAGGTCGATGCGCCTGACGCGGTGTCGCGCATCGCCGCTCACCTGCGGCGTCTTCGGCCCCACGTCGTGGTCACCTTCGATCCCTTCGGGTCCTACGGGCACCCGGATCACATCGCCGTCTCCCAGCTCGCGACGGCGGCGTGCATGGCGGCGGAACCCCACGCCGTCTCCAAGCTCTACTACATGGCGTGGGACCCGGAGCTGGCCGAGGCGTACCAGACGGCATTCAAGCGGCTGACATCCACCGTGGACGGCGTCGTCCGGGAGGCGAGCCCGTGGCCCGAATGGTCCATCACCACCCGGGTCGACGCCGGGGATCACTGGCGCCGGGTCTGGGAGGCGGTGGCTTGCCACGAGTCCCAGATGGCGGTCTACGGACCGCTGGAAGAGTTGAACGAAGACGTGCATCGGGTGCTCTGGGGACGCCAGAGCTTCTACCGCGCCTTCAGCACGGTGAATGGAGGACGAGAGCGTGAATCCGATCTCTTCGAAGGACTCCGGTAGGTCCCCTTCCGACGGCGCGGCCCGGGATCCCGAAGAGGGGACACCGGGGAGGGGCGCCACCGCCCCGCCCGCCGGACGGCGCAGAGCGCCCCTCTCGGTCACGAGCGAGGACTTTCGCCGCGCGGCCCACGCCCTGGTGGATCGCATCGCCGATCACTGGGAGGGAATCCGGGACCGGCCCGTGGCTCCGGGGGAATCCCCGGAGGCGATGCGAGGCCTCGTAGGCGCGGACCGCCCCCTTCCCCGGGAGGGGATGGCTCTGGAACCCCTACTCGAGGAGACGGCGGAGCTCCTCTTCCGTCACTCCACCTTCAATGGCCACCCGCGTTTCTTCGGCTACATCACGGCGGGTCCGTCACCGGTGGGCATGCTGGGGGATTTCCTGGCCGCGGCCGTGAATCCGAACGTGGGCGGTTGGAGCTTGTCTCCGGCGGCCACCGAGATCGAGGAGCAGACGGTGCGCTGGATCGCGGAGCTCGTGGGCTACCCCACCGAGTGTGGGGGACTGCTGGTCAGCGGCGGAAACGTAGCCAACTTCGTGGGATTCCTGGCGGCCCGTCTCTCGGTGGCGGGGCCGGAGGTACGGAAGCGGGGCCTCCCCTTCGACGCGGGAGGGAGCCGTCTTCGGGTCTACGGATCGGCGGAGACCCACACCTGGATCGAGAAGGCGGCGGACCAGTACGGCCTGGGGACCGACGCCATCCGATGGATCGCCACCGACGACCGACGACGGTTGGATCTCGGCGCCCTGGAACGCGCCGTGGAAAGGGACCGCTCGGAGGGAGGGATCCCCATGCTGGTCGTGGGCTCCGCCGGGACGACGGCGGTGGGAGCCGTCGATCCCCTGGAAGAGCTGGCCGACTTCTGCCGCCGGGAGGAGATCTGGTTCCACGTGGACGGGGCCTACGGGGCCTTCGCCGCCGCCCTTCCCGACGCGTCCCCGGATCTGCGGGCCGTGGCTCTCGGCGATTCCCTGGCCCTGGATCCCCACAAGTGGCTCTACGCTCCCCTCGAGGCGGGCTGCGTCCTGGTCCGGGATCGGGAGCTCCTCCGGGAGGCGTTCTCCTACCATCCCCCCTACTACCACTTCGGCGTGGAGGCCACGAACTATTCGGACTACGGCCCTCAGAACTCCAGGGGATTTCGGGCTCTGAAGGTCTGGCTGGCTCTGCGTCAGGTGGGGCGGAAGGGGTACGAGAAGATGATCGCCGACGACATCCGGCTGGCCGAGGCCATGTACGTGGCGGCCGCCGAGCATCCGGAGATCGAGGCCGCCACCCGGGAGCTGAGCATCACGACCTTCCGGTACGTGCCCGGCGATCCGGCGTGGGAAAGAGTCGCGCGTGAGGGTTCCGAGGGGGGTCCCGGCGCGGATTCGAGGGGAGAAGCCGCCTACCTCGACGCCCTCAACGAGGAGATCCTGGACCGCCTGGAGCGGGGCGGCGACGCCTATGTATCGAAGGCGGTGATCGACGGTCGATTCTACCTGCGCTCCTGCATCGTCAACTTCCGCACCGAGGCGGTGGACGTGGAGACGCTTCCCGGGATCGTGGCCCGGATCGGGCGGGAGATCCACGAAGAGTGGGGTGGGACAGCTCCCGCATAGGAGTACCGCGGCTCGCCGCGGGGCTACCGCTCCAGGGCCCGGGTTCCCGGGTCAGCCCCCGCCACGCTCTCTGCCGCTTCCTGGCAGCTCTGGGTCTCTTCGGGGGCCCGGTCCCGGTTTCGCTCCTCTTCCTCACGTGCGCGCTCCAGCACGTCCGCGGGGATGTCCTCCCCCACGACGATGCCCTGGGGCTCGGCCTTGGCGTAGTAGATCCGGGCGTTCATCATCTCGTCGGTGGTGGCGAGCCCCCACGTCACCTCGGCGGACGGATCCGGATTGTGGGGATTGTCGGCCGAGTTGTCGTACCACCACGTGATGTGCATCCTGGAGCCCGCCGGGATGAAGTAGGG
>JBKHJU010000024.1:0-10295 GCA_046537985.1 Longimicrobiales bacterium | reverse complement strand
GGAAAGGGGAGCGGCCTCGGCCTGGCCATGGTGTACGGGATCGTGCGTCGGGCCGGCGGACACGTTCGCGTCGCGAGCACCGTCGGCGAGGGAACGACCTTCTCCGTCTACCTCCCGGCGGCGCCGGACGACTCCGGGATGGACGCCACGGAGGGCGGCGGCGAGCAGCCCACCATTCTCCTGCTCCAGCACGACCCGGCGGTCCGGAAGGCCGTCAGACGGATCCTCCATCGAGACGGGTTCTCGGTCCTGGAGGCGGACGACCCGACGGAGGTCGCCGCATTCTGTCGGGAATGGCCGGGCCCCATCCACGCGGTGGTTTCCGACACGCTCGACGACGAAGACGAGAAGCTCGTGCGCTCCGCCCTGGCCCGCCACCGCCCACCGACCCCCACCCTCTGGACCTGGGAGCGGGAGACGGAGACTCCGCCGGCGGTCGGCCCGTCCGACGGGCTCCTGGGGAAGCCCTTCTCCACCCTGGAGCTCAGCCGGCACCTGAACGAGATCCTCGGCGGCTCGACGGACACGGAGAAACGCCGTTGAATCCCTGGTTCGAGACCTCCGTCGAGACGAGAAGCTACGAGATCGACGCCTTCGGGCACCTCAACCATGCGGTCTACCTCAACTACTTCGAGGTCGCCCGGATCCAGCTCCTCGAAGAGGCGGGCTTCCCGGTTCAGGTTCTGCTCGAGAAGGGATGGGGCGTCCACGTGGTGCGGATCGAGGTCGATTACAAGAAGGAGGCGTTCATGCGGGAGCGCCTTCGCATCCGGACGCGCCTGGACGAGACCAGGCGAAGCAGCATGGCCGTGGTCCAGGAGATTCTCCGGGACACCCCGACCGGCGCCGAGCTGATCTGCCGGGCTCGGGTGGTCTGGGTCTGGGTGGCCGAGAGCGGCCGTCCCCAGCGGGTGCCGGACGGGGTCCGCCAGGCGCTGGAGCGGGGCCCGGCGGAAGCATCGGAAGAGGAGTCGGGCGGATGACAGCCTGGAGCTCGGACCGGCGACGTGCGTGACCTTCGGGAGAGATTCCGGCGGGGCGCGGAGCGGTACGCCGGAGTCTCCTCCGTGCGCCGCCATTTCCGGAACTCTTCCCATTCTTCGGGGGTCCATGACGACGGCCACCGAGCCAGCCGGGGCGACGATGCCTTTGGATCCCGGCCGGAATCGATTCCGAGAACGATAGAGGGAGGACAGAATGAGCCCTCGCTTCGGAGGAAGGTTGCCCCGAACTCCAGGGGCTGCCCTGGTGGCTCTGATCGTCGCGGCCGCCTCCGCCTGTGGCGGAGACCCCGGAGACTCCGGATCGACGCAGAGCTCGGTCGGAGCCGCCTCCGGTCCGGCCGCCGACTGCGTTCGGGGGAACGACGACCTCTCCCTTCCCGACGACTTCTGCGTCATCGTCGTCGCCGACGACCTGGGCTCTCCCCGGCACCTGGCGGTCGCCGAGAACGGGGACATCTTCGTGGCCACCGAGGGAGGGGGTTCCGGACCCGGCGTCGTGGCTCTCCGGGACACCGACGGGGACGGAGAAGCCGACGTCCGGGAAGAGTGGGGCGACCAGGGTGGAACCGGGCTCCTGCTGCACGAGGGTTGGCTCTACTTCGCCCCCGATGACGGCGTGCTACGCTACTCCATGACCGAGGGCTCCCTGACCCCCTCGGGATCTCCCGAGACCATCGTGTCGGGCCTGCCTTCCGAGCGGAGCCATGCGGCCAAGGCCATGGCCATAGACTCGGAGGGCAACCTCTTCGTCAACATCGGCTCGCCCTCCAACACCTGCCAGGAGGAGGATCGTCAGCCCGGCTCCCCCGGGATGGATCCCTGTCCCGAGCTCGAGACCCGGGCGGGCGTCTGGAGGTTCGATGCCGACGCCATCGGTCAGACCCGGGCCGACGGAGAACGATTCGCCACGGGACTCCGCAACACCGTCGCCCTCCGGATCCATCCGGCCACGGGACAGCTCTACGGAGTCGTCCACGGCCGGGACATGCTCGCCCAGAACTGGCCCGAGCTCTTCGACGCGGCATACAGCGCCGAGAATCCTTCCGAGGAGATGGTCGCCATCGACGAAGGAGACCACTTCGGCTGGCCGTACTGCTACCACGACCACGACACGGCCACCAAGGTTCTCGCGCCCGAGTACGGTGGCGACGGCGAGGAGATCGGGCGCTGCGCCGAGATGGAGGACCCCGTGGTCGCCTTCCCGGGTCACTGGGCCCCCAACGACCTGGAGTTCTACACGGGCGATCACTTCCCGGACCGATATCGGGACGGTGGATTCGTCGCCTTTCACGGGTCGTGGAACCGAGCTCCCCAGCCCCAGGAGGGCTACAACGTGGTCTTCGTTCCCTTCGAGGGCGGCGAGCCCACCGGAGAATGGGAGGTCTTCGCCTCCGGATTCCCCGAGGGTGACGTGAGCCCCGGCGGAGCGGAGCACCGGCCCGCCGGCGTGGCCATGGGTCCGGACGGCTCCCTCTACGTGACCGACGATCAAAACGGGACGCTCTGGCGCATCGTCCACGCGGGAGACGAGACCACGGTCGAGGGCGGCGGAGCCTGAGCACCTCGGCGGAGGGAGACCTCGGCGGGCCGCACCCGGAGCGGACGCCCGTCGGGCCCGGCGGGCCTACGACGGAAGCGCACCCATGACCCACATCGGCAACGACGTCGTCGACCTGCGGCATCCGCGCTGCCGGGGCAAGTCCCGGGACCGGCGGTTCGTCGAGCGAGTCTTCACCTTCGAGGAAGCCGTGGTCATCTACGACGCCGCGGAGCCGGACCGGGCCGTCTGGACGGCCTGGGCCGCGAAGGAAGCCGCCTTCAAGGTGGTGAGCAAGCTCATGGGCGATCCTCCGCCCTTTCGGCACTCGGCCTTCCATTACTCTCCGAAGAGGCGAGTCACGTACCAGGGCACGGAGATCCCCGTGCGGATCGAGGAACGTCCCGATCGGGTCCACGTCCTGGCCTGGCACCCCCGATCGAACGATCCACCGCCGATCCACTCCGAGGTCAAGTTCCTGCCGGAGCTGGAGCACGAGCACGATTCCGAGTGGGAGAAGGGGCTGCAGTCCCGATTCTCGGAACGGGAGTGGCGGTCCGTCCACCGGCCCGACTCGGCCCTGGTCCGGTTGAACGCCCGAAGCCATCTGGCCCGGGTCCTGGGGGTGGACGAGACCGCCGTCGAGATCGTCTGCAACGAAGGTCCCCCGGGACAGATGCCGCCCCGGGTCCTGCTCGAAGGAGGGGAGTGGCCGGGAGACCTCAGCCTCTCGCACCACGGCCGCTTCCTGGCCTGGGCATTCCGGGTGCCGGAGTAGTTTCGAGACGTCCGAACTCTTTCAGACGACGACCCCGATTCGATGACTGCCACGCATCCCGCGAAGGACCGCCTGCGCTCCCTCCTCGTCCGACGCTCTCTGAGCCTCGGCGACTTCACCCTGTCCAGCGGCGCCCGGTCGTCCTACTACATCGACGCCCGACTCACCACGATGTCGGCGGAGGGCCAGGCCCTGGTGGGAGAGGTGTGCCTCGATGTGATCGAGGCCGCCGAGCTCGAGCTGAGCCACGTGGGAGGTCTCACCCTCGGCGCAGACCCCATCACCTACGCCGTGTCCCACGAGAGCTGGAGCCGGGGTCGGCCCCTGGACGGATTCACCGTGCGAAAGCGGGCGAAGGAGCACGGCACCGGAAAGCGGATCGAGGGAGGGCTTCCCGAAGATGCCCGGACGGTGGTGGTGGAAGACACCATGACCACGGGAGGGAGCGCCCTGGAAGCCATCGACGTGATCCGAAAACACGGAGCCACCGTGGAGGCCTTGCTGGTTCTGGTGGATCGCTGCGAAGGAGGACGGGAGGCGATCGAAGCCGTGGACGTGCCGGTGCTGGTGGTCTTCACCGCCGACGAGCTCCTGACCGAAGCGAAGGGCGACGGCTAGCCGTTGGACGGCTCTTCACCGTCATCCCGGATCCCCCAGCCGGAAATCGAGAGCTTCCCCGGGCGAACCGCGACCGTCCGCCCGCTCAGTCCAGCAATCGCAGCGGCATCACCAGGCAGAGGTAGTCCGAGGGGTCCTCTCCGTCGGGAGCCACGGGCTCGATGGTGGCGGCCCGCTCGGGGGCCTTGAAGGTGACCCGTATCTCCTCGGTGGGCATGTAACGGAGCACCTCCAGCAGGTACGCCGCGTTGAAGCCGATCTCCAGCTCCTCGCCGTCGTAGCCCAACTCGAGCTCGTCGTGTCCCTCGCCGAGGTCCGGGGTGAGGACGTTCAGGTGGACCCGGTCCTGCTCGAACTTGAGGCGGATCCGATGGGTCTGGTCGCTGGCCACCACCGCCATCCGCCGCACCGCCGACTCCAGGGACTTCTTCTCGACCCGCGCTTCCTTGTCGTTGTCCTTGGGAATCACCTGCTCGTAGTTGGGATAGGTTCCCTCGATGAGCCGGGTGAAGACGGCCCGCTCCCCGGAGCGGAATCCCAGGTGGTTCCCGCTCTTCGACACCTGGAGCTCGTCGCCTTCCGAAAAGAGGCGCTCCACCTGGTTGAGGGCCCCGGGAGGCACGATGAAGTCGGCGCTGGGAGCGCTGGACGCTTCGGTCTTCATCGCCATCCGGGCCAGCCGATGCCCGTTCGTCGCCACCATCTGCATCCGCCCGTCCCTCAGCTCCCAGAGGACTCCGTTCAGGATCGGGCGGCTCTCTTCCGTGGAGACGGCGAAAGAAGTGTGATGGATGAGGCTGTGGAGATCTCCCGCCGTGACCTTCCAGCCCTCCTCGAAGTCTATCTCGGGAAGGTTCGGGAACTCGTCCGCAGGAAGCCCGTTGAGCTTGAAGCGGCTGCGTCCGCACTCGAGCTCGATCTGATCCCCCACCGTGCTCACGTCCACCGGCTCATCGGGGAGCTCCCGAGCGATCTCCTGGAGCTTCTTCCCCGGAGCCGTGAGCGATCCGCCTTCCGTGACCTCGGCCGGCACCCTCACCCGAACCGCCACGTCCAGGTCGGTTCCACTCATCCAGATGCCATCGTCCGTGGTCTCGATGAGGATGTTCGACAGGACGGGAAGGGTCGTCTTAGTCGGGATGCTGGCCGACACGGCGGCGAGCCCTTCGTGGAGGTTCTGTCGGGTGATGGTCAGTTTCATGGAGCCTCCGCTCACAGGGGGTTCCGGGATGAGCCGTCCCGGTGAATCTCTATGTTTTCTTCTTCAAGACAAGAAAAGAACCAGTAGTAGAATAGGGTGTGGAAGTGTTGATCATCTCGGCACCATCCGCGTTGAGGCGCATGCTGACCTTCCGTCCGGGGTGCCGGGAGGGTGTGGAAACGGCGTGGACGGAGAAGCTCGACTCCACGCGCCTCCCGCCAATCCACGGAAAGTGTGGATAACGGGGAGGTTTTCCCCGAGGCTGTCCACGAGGTTGTTCACACGCCGACGTTCGCACAACCGCGGTCATGCCGGCTCGGTCAGACGGGCACGCAATCCCTCCACCCGGTTCCGGTACTGTGAGTTCTCCTCCATCTCCTCCTCCACCTTGTTGATGGAGTGGATGACGGTGGAGTGGTCCCGGCCCCCGAAGTGATCGCCGATCCGGGCCAGGGGCAGGTCCAGGAGATCCCGAATCAGGTACATGGCCACCTGACGCGGCACGGTGAGGTCCCGGGTGCGCCGCCTCGACTGGAGTCCTTCGGGCTTCACGTCCCATGCCTTGGCCACGACCTCCCGAATGTGTTCGGGGCTGAGCTCCCGGCGGGCCCCCTCGTCTTCGTCCCGGAGCACACCCCTGAGGGCCGTCCGGGCCAGAGACACGTTGATCTCCTGGTTCCGCAGGGAGGAGTACGCCAGGAGCTTGATGACCGCGCCTTCGAGCTCCCTGACCGACGAGGTGCATGAGCGGGCGATGAAGTCCATGACCTCGGTATCCAGGGTCAGGCGGTCGTCGTCGGCCTTCTTCCGCAGGATGGCGACGCGGGTCTCGTAGTCCGGCGGCTTGATGTCGGCCACCAGCCCCCACTCGAAGCGAGAGATCAGCCGCTCCTCCAATCCCGGGATCTCCTTCGGCGGGCGGTCGCTGGCGAGGATGATCTGGCGGTGGGCGTCGTAGAGGGCGTTGAACGTGTGGAAGAACTCCTCCTGGGTCCGCTCCTTGCCCTCCAGGAAATGGACGTCGTCCACCAGGAGGAGGTCCATCTGTCGGTAGCGGCGCCGGAATTCCGGGGTCGTGCCCTCCTGGATGGAGGTGACCAGCTCGTTCATGAAGTGCTCCGACGGGACGTACGCCACGTACTTCTCGGGAGACTGCTCCAGGATGTGGTTTCCGATGGCGTGCATAAGGTGGGTCTTGCCCAGCCCCACGCCTCCGTAGAGGAAGAGGGGGTTGTACATCCGGGCCGGCTTCTCGGCCACGGCGTGGCAGGCGGCCGCGGCGAGCTGGTTGTTGCTCCCGACGACGAAGCGATCGAAGGTGTAGCGCTCGTTGAGCCCCGGCTTCGGCTTGTCCCGGGAGGACGGCCCTGCCGAGGACGCTTCGCCTCTCCCGCCTATTCCGCCCGATCCCGCAGCGCTCGTTGCACCTGATCGGGAGGAAGCTCCCGAGCCCAGAACCCCGCCGGAAGCGCCCGACGAGGGTGGCGTGACCTCCACCGAGGGGATGCTGGGACCCGAACCCGGATCGCCGGCGACGAAGACGATCCGGAGCGGGCGGCCGAGGATCTTCCGGGCCTCATTCTCCAGCATGGTCCCGTACTTGTCCTCGAGCCACTGGACGTGAAACTCGCTGGAGGCTTCGACGTGGAGCTCGTCGTCGGCGAGGGCCGTGGCGGAGGTGGTGGCCAGCCAGGTCCGAAAGGTCTGCTCAGGAAGCCCGGGTTTCGCTGCGGTGAGGATCTGGGACCAGAGTTCGGATGCAGTGAGCTCCATTCACGGTGGGTGCTGGCTGGTCGAGCGCGGAGCCGCGAGCGGCTCCCCGGCGGACCGTCGAAGATGTGGGACGAGCCTCCGGATCAAGGGCCAGCGAACGTACCGGCGGGGTGTGGAAAAGTCAATTCGCCCGACGTAGGACGGGAGATCCCCCGGGAAGCGGAAGAGCGCCGCCAAGTCTTGACGCTCTCGGGCGCTCACGAATATCTTGGCGTGCTCGACAGGAAACGAATCTCTGGTCCCCGAAGTCGGGGGAGTGGTTCTCATGAAGCCGACGTACAGGCCTCGAAACCGGAAGCGGAAGAACAAGCACGGCTTCCGTGCCCGGATGAAGTCGAAAGGTGGTCGCAAGACGCTCAATCGCCGTCGACGTCGCGGACGCAGGAAGCTGACGGTGCGGATCGGCTCCAAGAGGGGTCGGAAGTAGGAGCCCGCCCGGGTCTCGGGGCGCGGTTGCGCGACCCGGTCAGGCTCCTGGCCCCGAGCGCGGTCGTGGCGCGGCCCGATGGACCGGGGGCGTCGGGCGGGCAGCGGTTCCCGTCCAGCGCCAGAATCACCAAGACGGCCGAAATCCGTCGACTGTTCAGACGGGGGAAGCGGAAGAAGACGTCCCACCTGGACGTTTTCCATGCCGGTTCCCCCGTTTCGCATTCCCGGCTGGCGCTGGTGGTTCCGAAGCACGGGCGGGATATCGTGGAGAGGAATCGCCTGAAGAGGCGCCTTCGCGAGATCGGCCGCACGGAGATCCTTCCCCGATTGAGGAGTCGCGGGATCGCCGCTGACGTCCTCATCCGGGCCCGTCGAGAGGCATACGAAGCCGCCTTCGGTGAGCTGAAGGAAGAGTTGGTGGAGGTCACGGAATCCTTATGCTGAAGAAGGTCCTTCTCGGGGTCATCGGGTTCTACCGGAACGCGATCTCTCCCTGGACGCCGCCGGCGTGCAGGTACGTTCCCACGTGCTCGGCCTACGCCGAGGAGGCGATCCGGGACCACGGGCCGGCTCGGGGCGGGTGGCTCGCCCTGCGCCGGCTTCTGCGCTGCCACCCCCTGGGAGGGCACGGATCGGATCCGGTGCCGCCGGGCCGGGGGAGCGGCCGATGAGGACCGAGCTTCGATTCCTCCTGGCCATCGTCCTCATGATTGGGGTGCTGGTCGGCACCAACCTTCTCTTCCCGCCGGTTCCTCCGGAACAGGGCACGCCCGGGGACACCGTTCCCGAAGCCCCGGTCGAAGAGCCCGCCGACACGGGAGCCCCTGGAGCCCAGGCTCCCGACGACGGAGAGCGGACGACCGAGCAGGACGCCGGGCCGGAGGAAGGCCCGGAAGAAGCGCCGGCCGCTCCCGAGATTCCTGGCCAGGCCCGGGAAGATCGGGAGGCGGAAGCCCTCCCTGCGACGCCGGACACGGTCTCGACCGAAGAAGCGGAGGAGCGTCGGATCACGGTGGAGGGACCTCTCTACCGGTACGCCTTCTCGACGCTGGGAGCGCGCCTCCTCTCGGCCGAGCTCCCGGAGTTCGAGTCCTTCACCCGGGAAGGCCCCGTCGAGCTGATCCCGGAGGGTGCCGACGCGCTGGGCCACTCTCTGGTTGTGGGCTCCGACACGCTGGATCTCCGAAGTGTCCCCTTCGCGGTGGAGCCCGCCGACGGCCTTCGGCTTCTGAGCGGCGAGGGCCCGGCCGAGCTGACCTTCGCCTACGAGCACCCCACGGCGCCCTTCGTCTTCCGTCTGGTCTACACCTTCCGTCCCGACAGCTACATCGTCCGGGTCGAGGGCCGGGTCCAGGGACTTCGGGACGCCGTCCTCCATACCGATCTGGGCGAGGGCATCGCCTTCAACGAGCAGGACCGGGGTCAGGACCTCCAGGCCATGGCCTACGTGGGGAACCATTTCCAGGAAGGCATCACGGCGTGGAACGTCCAGGACGTGGAGGAAGAGCGGGTGGTCCGGGACGGTCCCTTCCTCTGGGCGGCCTTCAAGAGCAAGTACTTCGTCTTCGCCCTCCTTCCCGGCAGCGAAGAGGTGGGGGACGTCCGGATCGGCGGGCTGATCGCCCGCGACATCGAGGAGGAGGGACGGGTCGACGTCACCGCCACCCAGCCCATCGGGAGCGACGGAGCATTCACCTATCGCACCTTCATGGGTCCCCAGGACTTCGCCCGCCTCACGGCCATCGGCGACGACCTGGAGGACGTGAATCCCTACGGATGGCGCTTCTTCCGGCCCGTCATCCGACCCCTGGTGGGGATCGTCATGGCGGTGCTCACCTTCCTCCACGACACCCTGGGGTGGGGCTACGGCTGGGTCCTGATCCTCTTCGGCGTGATGATGCGGGTGGTCTTCTTCCCCGTTTATCAGAAGGCGATGAAGGCCCAGCTCCGGAACATGGCCGTCCAGCCCCTGCTGAAGGAGATCCAGGAGAAGTACAAGGACCAGCCGGAAAAGCTTCAGAAGGAGATGATGAAGCTGTACAAGGAGCACGGCTTCAATCCCCTGGCGGGGTGCTTGCCCATGCTCCTGCCGTGGCCGGTCCTCATCACCCTCTTCTTCGTTTTCCAGAACACCATCGAGCTCCGGGGAGTCGAGTTCCTCTGGCTGCCCGACCTGGCCTCGCCGGACCCCCTGTATCTGCTGCCCATCTTCCTCGGGCTTTCCATGTTCGGAATTCAGTTCGTGAGCTATCGCGCCATGGACGAGCCGAACCCCCAGATGAAGATGATGATGTGGATCATGCCCGGAGTGATGGTCTTCATCTTCCTGAACTTCGCCTCGGGGCTGAACCTCTACTACGCCACGGCCAACATCGCGAGCCTACCCCAGCAGATCTGGATCGCCAACGAGAGGAAGAAGGCCCGGAAGCACCGGCCGCCCAAGCTGTCGGAGGACTAGGAGCAGCGCTCGGCCGTCGTCCGGGCGAACTCGATGATGTCGCGGCTGGGGTCGCCCCACGGCCCGCTCTGGTTGTTGCCCGACGCCACTGTGTATTCCACCCTGGACGAGTCATCCGGCTCCTCGAAGATCTCCACCTCCAGGAGCTGCCACTCCATGAGGTGTCGGATCCTTCGCCCCCCGGCCGCCGCCGCGATCGTGTCGGTGACGATGGCGTTTCGGGTTCCCCGAAGGATTCCGACGTCCGGACGATCCCTCTCGAGGCCGAAGCCCGCGTTGGTCACGACGGAGTGGACGCAGTCGTACGCCTCGGGAATGGGCTCGGGGCTGGCGAATGGAAAGGTCTCCGGGCTGCCGCTGACACCGCACCCGATCAGGGCGACGGTCGCGGCCAGTTTCGCAACGGGTAGGAACTGCCGATTCATTCCATGCTCCTGAGAGGTCATTCCGGGACGAGCGCGGGCGGGACCCGGGCGCAGGTCTTCGATGGAGGGAAA